>NZ_QKRU01000005.1:0-151732 GCF_003234055.1 Pseudomonas sp. 57B-090624 | reverse complement strand
TGGTGGACATGGGGGTGCCTATAGGGAAGCTCTTGGAGCGCTTCTTGGAGCCTCCCATCAACATCACTACACCGCCTTCGGAAGCCGGTTAGAAGTTCCCTTCATCAACCGGCTATTCCGAATACCCATTTATTTCCGCACCCCGCACGTAGCCCGGGCTTCAGCCCGGGACAGCGCCGCATCAAAGCTTGGGGAACAAGTAAGTTAGGCCTGACCACGATGTAACCGGTGGGCTGAAGCCCACCCTACGCGCGCGCATCCAGCTTCAGGCTTCAGGCTTCAGGCTTCAGGCTTCAGGCTTCAGGCTCAAGCCTTACTCATCCTCGAAGTTGTAGCTGCCGGGCGCCAGGTTCTCGAAGCGCGAGTACTTGCCGAGGAAGGCCAGGCGCGCGGTGCCGAGGGGGCCGTTACGCTGCTTGCCGATGATGATCTCGGCGACACCCTTGTACTCGGTCTCGGGGTGGTAGACCTCGTCGCGGTACACGAAGAGGATGATGTCGGCGTCCTGCTCGATGGCCCCGGATTCGCGAAGGTCGGAGTTGATCGGGCGTTTGTTGGGGCGCTGTTCCAGGCCGCGGTTGAGCTGGGACAGGGCGATCACCGGGCAGTTGAATTCCTTGGCCAGGGCCTTGAGCGAGCGGGAGATCTCGGAGATCTCGTTCACCCGGCTGTCGCCGCTGGAACCCGGGATCTGCATCAGCTGCAGGTAGTCGACCATGATCAGGCCGATCTCGCCGTGCTCGCGGGCCAGGCGGCGGGTGCGTGCGCGCATCTCCGACGGCGAGATGCCGGCGGTATCGTCGATGAACAGCTTGCGGTCGTTGAGCAGGTTGACCGCGGAAGTCAGGCGCGGCCAGTCGTCATCGTCCAGGCGGCCGGCGCGGACCTTGGTCTGGTCGATGCGCCCGAGGGACGCGAGCATACGGATGACGATGGACTCCGAGGGCATTTCCAGCGAGTAGACGAGGATCGACTTGTCGCTGCGCATCAGCGCGTTCTCCACCAGGTTCATGGCGAAGGTGGTCTTACCCATGGACGGGCGGCCGGCGACGATGATCATGTCGGCCGGCTGCAGGCCGCTGGTGAGGTTGTCCAGCTCGTCGAAGCCTGTGGACAGGCCGGTGATGGCATCGCCGTTGTTGAACAGCTCGTCGATGCGGTCGATGGCCTTGACCAGGATGTCGTTGATCCCCACCGGGCCACCGGTCTTCGGACGCGCCTCGGCGATCTGGAAGATCAGGCGCTCGGCTTCATCGAGGATCTCCTCGCCGGTGCGGCCCTGTGGCGCGTAGGCGCTGTCGGCGATCTCGGTGCTGATGCCGATCAGTTGGCGCAGGGTCGCGCGCTCGCGAATGATCTGCGCATAGGCCTTGATGTTGGCCACCGAGGGGGTGTTCTTCGCCAGCTCGCCCAGGTAGGCCAGGCCGCCCACCTGGGACAGCTGCCCTTCCTTGTCCAGCTGCTCGGACAGGGTCACCACGTCGAAGGGTGCGTTGCGCTCGGCGAGCTTGAAGATGGCACGGAAGATCAGGCGATGGTCATGACGGTAGAAGTCGCCATCGGACACCTGGTCGAGTACCCGCTCCCAGGCGTTGTTGTCGAGCATCAGGCCCCCCAGCACCGCCTGCTCGGCCTCGATGGAGTGCGGTGGCACCTTGAGGGCGGAGGTTTCCAGGTCGAACTGTTCGGGAAGGCTGATTTCGTTCATGGGCTCGGGAATGCATGCGGTAGAAAGACAACGGGCACGTCACCGCTCTCGCAATGACGTGCCCGATTGTTAGCGTGCCCGCACCTGAGTGCAAGCATGCTCCGTCCGGTTGCCCGGACGCGCCGACTTAGGCAGCGATGACGATCAGCTTGACGGTCGCTTCAACGTCGGTGTGCAGGTGCACAGCTACGTCGTACTCGCCAACCTGACGGATGGTGCCGTTCGGCAGACGAACTTCGGACTTGGCAACCTCGACGCCGGAGGCGGTCAGGGCGTCAGCGATGTCGTGGGTACCGATGGAACCGAACAGCTTGCCTTCGTCACCGGCGGTGGCAGTGATGGTCACTTCCAGCTCAGCCAGTTGGGCAGCGCGAGTTTCAGCCGAAGCTTTCTTCTCGGCAGCCAGTTTTTCCAGCTCAGCGCGGCGAGCTTCGAACGCAGCGACGTTCTCGGCGGTAGCAGCGGTGGCCTTGCCTTGCGGCAGCAGGTAGTTACGACCGTAACCAGCCTTGACGTTCACCTTGTCGCCCAGGTTGCCCAGGTTGGCGATTTTTTCCAGCAGAATGATTTCCATTTGGGAATCCTCTTAACTATTAACCTTCACCGTTCGCGGGGCCGGCGCCGTTCTTGCGAGCCAGGCGTCCACGAAAATCAAACAGGCTGTCGATCACAGCCAAAAGACAGATCAAGTTCCCGATCAGCAGCACGGCCAGGTACAGCACTATCAGCCAGCCACCCGAGAGGCGCTTGAGGGCGATCAGCCCGTGCCCGAGGGCAGCACCTGCGAACAGCAGCGGCACGCTGCACAGCGGCCCGAGCAACGCGGCTCGTGCATCCAGCGCCGGGATCAGAATGCATCCCAGCAGCAGGGCCACGGCAACCGCGGGCCTCAGGCGCAGACTCCGGAATTCGCGACCGAAGCCGCCCGGGTTGTACAACGCCGCTTGCCAATAGCGCGCCAGCACCAGGCAGAGAAGACAGGTGGCCTGCAGCGAGGACGCCATGACCCCGGTCAGGGTCGGCACCATCGCGGCCTGCAACCTGTCGAGCTCCTCGCCCGACAGCTGGGCATCGCCGCGGACCTGGGCCAGCACCTTGGTGACCTCGGTCGCCAGCACCCCGATCATCTCGGAGTAGGCGTTGCCGAGCACCAGTGCGAACACCAGGCCCAATGCCACGCTGCCGATCAGCACATGGCTCCAGGACTCGCTGACGCGCAGGATCTGCGCCAGCAACAGGGTCCCGAGCAGGGCCAGCAGGATGCTCGGATCGCCCAGGTACCACCAGCACGCAGCCGGCAGTACCGCCCAGGCCAGGATGCCGGCGGCATCACTGAATCCCCTTCGCAACAGCACCAGGCTGCCTGCGGAGGCACTCAGCCAGAACAACAGCGGAACCAATGCAGCGCCGGCCACGGCCAGCGTTGCCTGCATGCGGCCTCGCATGGTGAATTCAGCCAGTGCGCGCATGCGATCTATCCCTTGAAGCGTCGACTACCCGGTCTCAACGGCCGTGGCTGTCGGTGTAGGGCAGCAGGGCCAGGTAGCGGGCGCGCTTGATAGCGGTAGCCAGCTGACGCTGATACTTGGCTTTGGTACCGGTGATACGGCTAGGAACGATCTTGCCGGTTTCGGAGATGTACGCCTTCAGGGTGTTGAGATCCTTGAAGTCGATCTCTTTCACGCCTTCAGCGGTGAAACGGCAGAACTTACGACGACGGAAGAAACGTGCCATGAACTTGGCTCCTCAATAGATCCGTGGATTACTCGTCAGCGTTGTCGCTGTCGTTGTCGCTGTCATCGCCATCAACGGCGGAGTCAGTTTCAACGCGCTCACGGCGCTCGCGGCGCTCGTTGCGGTTTTCCTCGGCCTTGAGCATCTCGGACTGGCCGGTAACGGCTTCGTCGCGACGGATGACCAGGTTGCGCAGGACGGCATCGTTGTAGCGGAAGTTGTCTTCCAGCTCGGCCAGGGCCTTGCCGCTGCACTCGACGTTCAGCATCACGTAGTGAGCCTTGTGAACGTTGTTGATTGCATAGGCCAGTTGACGACGGCCCCAATCTTCCAGGCGATGAATCTTGCCACCGTCTTCTTCGATCAGCTTGGTGTAGCGCTCGACCATGCCACCAACCTGCTCGCTCTGGTCCGGGTGAACCAGGAAGATGATTTCGTAATGACGCATAAATGCTCCTTACGGGTTGTAGCCTGCCAACAATGTGGTCAGGCAAGGAGTGAATGTTTCGTTTTGGCTTGCCGGCGAGGAAGGCGCGCGAGCGCCTGCCGGAGCGGCAAGGGGCGACATTCTAGAGAAGCGCCCAGGGCCGCGCAAGAAGAACTGGTGAATATTTGAACAGCAGCTGCAAGCTGCAAGCTGCAAGCTGCAAGCTGCAAGCTGCAAGCTGCAAGCTGCAAGCTGCAAGCTGCAAGCTGCAAGCTGCAAGAGCCTGGGGGATCGGCAGAATTCGTCAAGCCTCGGGCTTATTTAATTCCGCACTCTGGACGTAGCCCGGGCTTCAGCCCGGGAAAGCCCAACACCGGCCCGAACGCAGGGTGGACCACGCTTCACCGGTCCACCTTTTCGGAGTCACGCCGAACACCGCTCCGCGTGGGTTTCGCTCCGCTCTACCCACCCTACTTACAGGCTGCAAGCGAGGATGGCGGCGCCTACCCGCCCGATACCGCCCTTACTTGTCGCTTGCGGCTTGGCGCTTGGCGCTGCCCCGCTGGCGCACCGCCTCGAACAGGCAGACGCCCGTGGCGACCGAGACGTTGAGGCTGCTGACGCTGCCGGACATCGGCAGCTTCACCAGGTAGTCGCAGTGCTCGCGGGTCAGCCGGCGCATGCCCTTGCCTTCCGCGCCCATGATCAGCACGGTGGGGCCGGTGAGGTCCTGCTGGTAGAGCTCCTGCTCGGCCTCGCCAGCGGTGCCGACGGTCCACAGGCCCTTCTTCTGCAGTTTCTCCAGGGTGCGCGCGAGGTTGGTCACGGCGACCAGGGGGATCACTTCGGCGGCGCCGCAGGCCACCTTGCGCACGGTGGCGTTGAGGGTGGCGGACTTGTCCTTGGGCACGATCACCGCCAGGGCACCGGCAGCATCGGCGGTACGCAGGCAGGCACCGAGGTTGTGCGGGTCGGTCACGCCGTCGAGCACCAGCAGCAGCGGAGGCCCTTCGGCGCGCTCGAGCAACTCGTCGAGCATGTTCTCGCCCCAGACCTGGCTGGGGCTGACCTCGGCGACCACGCCCTGATGGACGCCTTCGGCCCACTCATCCAGCTCGCGCCGATCCTTCTGCCCGACGGGCACGCGGAACTGCCCGGCCAGGTCGAGCAGCGCCTGGACGCGCGGGTCATGCCGGCTTTCCGCCAGCCACAGCTGCTTGACCCGCTTGGGATGGTGACGCAACAGCGCTTCCACGGCATGCACGCCGTAGACCTTTTCCAACTCACTCATGGTTTGACCTTGGCTTTACTGTCGCCGGCGGCTTTCGGCTTGGGCGGCCCCTTGCGGTGTTTGCTCGGCTTGCCGGGCTTGTTCGCCGGCTTGGCCTTCTTCGGTTTGCCACTGCTCGGCTTGCCGTCGGGGGCCTTGGCGGCCGAGTCCTGGCCACCGGCACCGAAGGGCGCGCCCTTGGCGGGGCGGGACTGGCCCTTGCCAGCTTGCCCCTTGCTGCCGCGCGGCTTCTCGCCGCCCTGGCGGGCCTCGCTGAGCAGCGCCTGCTTCAGCGCACGACTGCGGCTGACATCGGTATTGCCGAGCATCTCTTCGGCCTGGGCCAGTATCTCCGGCGATACCGGGGGCAACGCCTGGACCTTGCCGGCCTTGCTGCGGCGCGGCGCCACGGCGACGCCCGGAGCCACCTGTTCGGGCTCGGGGTTGCGCGCAGCTTTCTTCGCCAGCGCAGCAGGCTTGCTACCCCGGCTGCGGGTCTTCGGCCCCTTGGCGGGCTTGACCTCGGGCGCGGGTGCCGACTTCTCGGCGCCCCGTTTCTTGCGGCCGACCGGCGCGCTGAGTGCATTCTCGGCCAGCTCGAAGTCGATCTTGCGCTCGTCCAGGTCGACGCGGGCGATCAGCACTTCGATCGGGTCACCGAGACGGAAGCTGCGGCCCGTGCGCTCACCGGAAAGGCGATGGTGGATCGGGTCGAAATGGTAGTAGTCGCCCGGCAGCGCGGTGACGTGCACCAGGCCTTCCACATAGATGTCGGTCAGCTCGACGAACAGGCCGAAACCGGTCACGGCGGAGATCACCCCGGGGAAGGTCTCGCCCACGCGCTCGCGCATGTACTCGCACTTCAGCCAGTTGGTGACATCGCGGGTGGCTTCGTCGGCGCGGCGCTCGGTCATCGAGCACTGCTCGCCCAGTTTCTCCAGGGCGGCCTCGTCGTACGGATAGATGCGCGCCTTGGGCATGGCTGCAGCGCCGGCCCGCTTGACGTGCGCGGTTTCGCGCTTGGAGCGGATCACGCTGCGGATGGCACGGTGCACCAGCAGGTCCGGATAGCGACGGATGGGCGACGTGAAGTGGGTGTAGGCATCGTAGTTGAGGCCGAAGTGCCCCTGGTTGTCGGCGCTGTAAACCGCCTGGCTCAGGGAGCGCAGCATCACCGTCTGGATCAGGTGGTAGTCCGGGCGCCCACGGATGGTTTCCAGCAGGGCCTGGTAGTCGCTGGGGGTCGGTTCGCCCTTGCCGCGATTGAGGGTCAGGCCCAGCTCGCCGAGGAACAGGCGCAGCTTGTCCAGGCGCTCGGCCGGCGGGCCGTCGTGCACACGGTAGAGCGAGGGGATGTCGTGGTCCTGCATGAAACGGGCGGTGGCCACGTTCGCGCAGAGCATGCACTCCTCGATCAGCTTGTGGGCGTCGTTGCGCTGGGTCGGACGGATCTCGGAGATCTTGCGGTCGGCACCGAAGACGATCCGAGTTTCCTGGGTCTCGAAATCGATGGCACCGCGCACCTGGCGCGCCGCCAGCAGCACCTTGTAGAGCTTGTAGAGCTGCTGCAGGTGCGGAACCAGTTGTGGAAGCTGCTGGGCGAGCTGCTGGCCTTCGACCGAGTCGGGCGTCTCCAGCAGTTGGCTGACCTTGTTGTAGGTCAGGCGTGCATGGGAGTGGATGACCGCTTCGTAGAACTCGTAGCCGGTCATCTTGCCGGCGCGGGAGAGGGTCATCTCGCAGACCATGGCGAGACGGTCGACCAGCGGGTTCAGCGAGCAGAGGCCATTGGAAAGCACCTCCGGCAGCATCGGGATGACTTTCTCGGGGAAGTACACCGAGTTGCCGCGCCTGGCCGCTTCCTCATCCAGCGCCGAGCCCACCTTTACATAGTGGGAGACGTCGGCGATGGCGACGAACAGACGCCAGCCACCACCCTTGCGGGCCTCGGCGTAGACGGCATCGTCGAAGTCGCGGGCATCTTCGCCGTCGATGGTGACGAGGGGCAGGTGGCGCAGGTCGATGCGCTTCTCCTTGTCCTTCTCGGCCACTTCCGGCTTGAGCTTGGCGGCTTCCTTGATCACGCCCTCGGGCCATTCATGGGGGATGTCGTAGCTGCGCAGGGCGACTTCGATCTCCATGCCGGGCGCCATGTAGTCGCCCAGCACCTCGACCACCTCGCCCTGGGCGACGCGGAAATTGCTCGGCCACTGCTCGATCTTCACCTGCACGAACTGCCCGTGCTTGGCAGCGCCCTGCTTGCCCTGGGGCACAAGGACTTCCTGCTGGATCTTCGGGTTGTCGGCGACCACGCGGGCGATGCCGCTCTCTTCGAAGAAGCGGCCGACCAATGTCTCGTGGGCGCGCTCGATCACCTCGACCAGGGCGCCTTCGCGGCGGCCACGACGATCGAGGCCGGAGACACGCGCCAGGGCGCGGTCGCCGTCGAACACCAGGCGCATCTGCGCGGGGCTGAGGAACAGGTCGTCGCTGCCGTCATCGGGGATGAGGAAGCCGAAGCCATCGCGATGACCGCTGATGCGGCCACGGATCAGGTCGAGCTTGTCGACCGGTGCATAGGTACCACGACGGGTATAGATAAGCTGGCCATCGCGTTCCATGGCGCGCAGGCGCCGACGCAACGCCTCCAGCTGATCCTCGGTGGTCAGACCGAACTCTTCGACCAGCTGCTCGCGGCTGGCCGGGGCGCCGCGCTCATCGAGTCGCTGCAGGATGAGTTCACGGCTGGGGATGGGGTTCTCGTACTTTTCCGCCTCGCGGGCGGCCTCGGGATCGAGGTTTTGCCAATCGGCCATCAGAGGGGATTCACCTTTTCATTCATAGTTATGTTTGCCATCTGTCTATTGAAGCGCGAAATCCGTTCAGCGGTCAGCTTTCATCCAAGAATAATTTTTTCACTGTCAGGGGTTTACAAGCAAAAAGTCGAACCGTATAGTTCGCGCCCACAGCGTTGCTGAGACGCTGTGAGTGCCCAGGTGGCGGAATTGGTAGACGCACTAGGTTCAGGTCCTAGCGGTGGCAACACCGTGGAAGTTCGAGTCTTCTCCTGGGCACCATTATTCAAGAAAGCGAGTCTTTTGCTCGTTTTCTCGCTTAGAGGGTAGCAGCACACCCTGTCGACAGAGTCGACCAAGTGCAGCAAAGAAGTCGATGAGCGATCATCGCAATGTGCCCAGGTGGCGGAATTGGTAGACGCACTAGGTTCAGGTCCTAGCGGTGGCAACACCGTGGAAGTTCGAGTCTTCTCCTGGGCACCACTATTGAACACAAAGCCGAGCTCTGCTCGGCTTTGTGCTTTCTGGCATCCAGGCATCAAGCCTTGAACTGACCGAGGCTGGATTTCAGCTGCGCCGCCAGGCCATCGAGCACGCGCCCGCTGCTGGCGGTGGCCGCCACGGCCTCCGCAGCCAGTCGCGCCTCGGCATGGATCACATCGACCCGCCCACGCACGGCATGCGCCCCTTCGGCCTGGTGCTCGGCTGCACGCGCGGCCGCACGAACCGCTTCGTGAACCCCTTCCACCGCCTGCTGCACGCTCTGCTGCAGGCGCTCGCTGTCACGCAAGGCGTCGATGCCTTCGGAGGCACGGGCGCGCGCCTGGGAAATCGCCGCGACCGCCTCCTTCGCCCCCTTCTGCAACGCGCCGATATGCGCCTGGATATCGCCGGTGGACTGCTGGGTCTTGCTGGCCAGCGCACGCACCTCGTCAGCCACCACCGCGAAACCGCGACCACTCTCTCCCGCCCGCGCCGCCTCAATCGCAGCATTGAGGGCCAGCAGGTTGGTCTGCTCGGCGATGCCATGAATGACCGAAAGCACCACCTCGATCTGCTCGCTCTGCCGCGCCAGGCGCTCGATCACCTCGGCACCGTTCTGCACGCGCTCCTCCAGGGTCTCGATCAGGCCGCCGACCTTGCGGGCGATGGCGGCGTTGTCCTGGGTCGCCTGGCGAATCTCGCCGACCTGCTGCAGCGCCGTCTGCATGGCCTGGCTCTCGGCCTGGGCCTCGGCGGTCATCTGCGCCAGGGCATCGAGACTGCCGGCCACCTCGTTGCGCTGGCGATCGGCAGCTGCCTCGGCCGCCAGGCTGCGCTCGGACAGCGAGCGGATCTCGCTGCCGGTGCGCACCGCCACATCACCCGCCTCACGCACGATGGGCTGTAGCTTGTCGATGAAGCGGTTCACCGCCGTGGCCATCTCGCCCAGCTCATCGGTACTGTCAAGCCGTACGCGCCGGGTGAGATCGCCCTCGCCGGCCGCCAGGTCGTTCAGGGCCGCGATCAGCAGGCGCAGGCGGTTGACCACGCGATGACCGAGTACCACGGCGAGCACCAGCAGCACGCCGAGCCCGACCAGCACCAGGGCCAGCCCGATGCGCCAGCGCAGTTCGTGGGCAGCGTCTTCGACGGTCTTCTGGGTGCCGGTGCTCATGCCATTGGCCGCCTCCTGGGCAGACTTGAGGCGGGCGGTCAGCACTGCGGTGCTGTCGGTCGCCGCACCGGAAAGGCTCTGCCCCACCAGTTCGCCACCGCTGGCGATCAGCGCACTGAAGCGGGAGTCCAGGGCCTTCAGCTGATCCTCGATGGTGGCGGTCGACACCCCCAGGCGCACCTTGCCGATCTCCACGCCGTTGGGGCTGATCGAGGCTTCGACCATGTACACGGACGGGTCGCTGGCAGCGGCGTTGAGCACCTTGTCCAGCGCGCGCTCGCCCTGCCCCTTGGCCAACAGCGCCTTGATCGCGGCATTCTCGCGATTGAGGTAGCGCGTGAGGTGCTGACCCTGGGCATCGTCATAGACCACGAACAGCACGTTGGGATTGCGCTGGGCGCGGCGGGCGAACTCGGAAAGCGTGGGGATGTCGTTGTCCCACATGGCGCGCGGCGCGACGGCAGCGAGCAATTGGGCGAGATCGGTGGCGGAGGCCTTGAGGTTCTCCTCCAGGGTGGCACGCAACTGCCCCTGCTCGGCCTTGAGGCGCTCGGAGAGAGAAGCACTCAGGCGCTCACGGGTCTTGCTGGAGAGGCTGGTCAGGCTGCCGGAGACTTCACGCCCCGCCTGCTCCAGCTCGCCCGACAGGCGGCGGGTGTCATCACCCAGGCGCCGACCGAGGTCCTCGACCAGCGAGTCGACCGTGCCCCGAGTCAGGGCAACGGCGACCACCACTTGCACCAGCAGGGAGATGCCGAGGGCGAGAAAGACGGGCCGCAGCAGGCGGCTTCTGAGCAGGGACAGGATGGCGGACACGACGATGCTCCTCTACGACCGTTCTTCTATAACGGCGACTTCAGGGATTTATAGAGGCCCAGCAAGGGACGTGCCGCAATATTTTCTTGCGTGCATGAAAAAGGGCCGCACGAGGCGGCCCTTCTTTTCGAGTCCGATGACTCAGGCGTACGGGTGACGCAGGACGATGGTCTCGTTGCGATCCGGCCCGGTGGAGATGATGTCGATGGGGGCACCGACCAGCTCCTCGATACGCTTGATGTAGGCACGGGCGGCCGCCGGAAGCTCTTCGAGCGACTTCACGCCAACGGTGGATTCGCTCCAGCCCGGCATGTCTTCGTAGACCGGCTGCAGGCCGATGTAGCTGTCGGCGTCGGTCGGCGCATCAACCATCACATCACCATTCTGGTCCTTGTAACCAACGCAGATGCGGATGGTCTCGAGGCCATCGAGCACATCCAGCTTGGTCAGGCACAGGCCGGAGATGCTGTTGATCTCGATGGCACGACGCAGGATGACGGCATCGAACCAGCCGCAACGACGGGCCCGGCCGGTCGTGGAACCGAACTCGTGGCCACGCTTGGCCAGGAAGGCGCCGGTCTCATCGAACAGCTCGGTGGGGAACGGGCCCGAACCCACGCGAGTGGTGTAGGCCTTGGTGATACCAAGGATGTAGTCCAGGTACAGCGGACCGAAGCCGGAACCGGTGGCGGTGCCGCCCGCAGTGGTGCTGGAGCTGGTCACATAGGGGTAGGTGCCGTGGTCGATGTCCAGCAGCGAGCCCTGAGCACCTTCGAACATGATGTAGGCGCCCTGCTTGCGCAGCTCGTGGAGTCGGGCGGCGACGTCGGTGATCATCGGCTCCAGCAGGTCGGCGTAGCCCAGGGCCTCGTCGAGGGTCTTCTGGAAATCGACGGCCGGCTCCTTGTAATAGTTCTGCAGGACGAAGTTGTGGTAGTCCAGCAACTCGCCGAGCTTGGCGGCGAAGCGCTCGCGGTGGAACAGGTCGCCGATGCGCAGGCCGCGACGAGCCACCTTGTCTTCATAGGCCGGGCCGATACCGCGGCCGGTGGTGCCGATCTTGGCATCGCCACGAGCCTTCTCACGCGCCTGGTCGAGGGCGACGTGGTACGGCAGGATCAGGGTGCAGGACGGGCTGATGCGCAGGCGCTCGCGCACCGGTACGCCCTTTTCCTCGAGTTTGGTGATCTCGCGCATCAACGCATCCGGCGCGACGACCACGCCGTTGCCGATCATGCACTGCACGTTCTCGCGCAGGATGCCGGACGGGATCAGGTGGAGCACGGTCTTCTCGCCGTCGATCACCAGGGTGTGACCGGCATTGTGGCCGCCCTGGTAGCGCACGACAGCGGCTGCCTGATCGGTCAACAGGTCGACGATCTTGCCTTTGCCCTCATCACCCCACTGGGTGCCCAGGACCACGACATTCTTACCCATAACACTTGTCCTCTTCGGAAGCTCGATGCCGGCAACGGCCGGCGGGAAAACCTTTAGGAAACCAGGGGCGCAACCTGCCAGCGCCCATCACGCAGGCACAGCTGGCGGTCGCAACCCACCTCCTGCGCACTGTCCACATCCTGCCCCGGCAATGCCTGGACCACGCGCTGGCCTTCGCCGCGCAGGCGCTTCACGGCCTGCCAAAGGTAGACGTCATGGACGTCGGGCGCCCAGATTCCGGTCGGGACTTCATCCAGCTCCATCCGCCCCAGGGTGACCAGGGTCTTCAGGTCGGTGGAGAACCCTGTCGCCGGACGGGCGCGACCGAAATCGGCGCCGATGTCGTCATAGCGACCACCCTGGGCGATGGACTGGCCCTCGCCCGGCACGAAGGCAGCGAACACCACGCCCGTGTGGTAGTGGTAGCCACGCAGCTCGCCCAGGTCGAAATACAGGGGCAGCTCGGGGTAGCGGAGCTCCAACTCGTCGGCGATGGCGATCAGCTCGTCGAGCGCGACGTGCACCTCGTCCGGCGCATCCATCAGCACACCCTGGGCAAGTTCCAGGACCTGGCGGTCGCCACAGAGCTCGGCGAGCGCGCGCAGCATGGAAGCCAGCTCGCCAGGCAGGGACTCGGTCAGTTCGGCGACCTCGTCGACGGCCTTGCGCTGCAGGGCGTCGAACAGCTGCTGCTCGACCTCGCCGGACAGCTCTGCGGCACGGGCGAGGCCACGGTAGATACCGACGTGGCCGAGGTCCATGTGCACGTCGGGCACATCGGCAAGCTCAAGCATCTCCAGCATCAGGCTGATGACTTCCACATCGCTCGCCGGGCTGGCGTCGCCATAGAGCTCGGCGCCCAGCTGGATCGGGCTGCGCGAGGTGGAAAGCGCACGCGGCTTGGCATGCAGGACGCTGCCGGCATAGCACAGGCGGTTCGGCCCCTCACGACGCAGCGTGTGAGCATCGATGCGCGCCACCTGCGGCGTGATATCGGCGCGGAAGCCCATCAGGCGGCCGGATTGCGGGTCGGTCACCTTGAAGGTGCGCAGGTCCAGGTCCTGGCCGGCACCGGTCAACAGGGACTCGAGATATTCGATGTGCGGGGTGACCACGAAGTCGTAGCCCCAGCGCTGGAACAGGTCCAGCACCTGGCGGCGGGCTGCTTCGATGCGCGCCGCTTCGGGCGGCAGTACTTCTTCGATTCCATCTGGCAGCAGCCAGCGATCTACCGTTGCCATTACGCCATTCCCCTCTCAGCCGGGCGGCAAGCCTTCAGTGAAGCAGATACAGGAGGCCGGTCCCCAGCAACATGCTGGCGAGGCCCATGAGGCGAAGCTGGCGGTCCTTCAACCCTGCCAGCCCGTGCACCGCGGCGCGCCAACGGCGCGGATAGAGGAAGGGCAGGATGCCTTCCAGCACCAGCACGAAACAGAAAGCTATGCCGATTTCCTGCCACATGATTCTCGCGGACGCAAAAAAGCCGGGATTTCCCGGCTGACGCATGATACCACGTTTTCCCGGTGGGTCACCCCGACGGACAGGACCGTCCGCCGGGGAAAACCATCACTTGGCCTTGTTGAGGAACTGGAAGAACTCGCTGCTCGGGTCCAGAACCATCACGTCGCCCTTGCTCGAGAAGCTCTCGCGGTAGGCCTTGAGGCTGCGGTAGAAGGCGTAGAACTCCTGGTCCTGGCCATAGGCCTTGGAGTAGATCGCGGCTGCCTGGGCGTCGCCATCACCACGGGCCTCTTCCGCCTCGCGATAGGCCTCGGCCAGCAGCACGCGGCGCTGGCGATCGGCATCGGCACGAATGCCTTCGGCCAGCTCGCTACCCTTGGCGCGGTGCTCGCGGGCCTCGCGCTCACGCTCGGTGCTCATGCGCTCGAACACGCTGCGGTTCACTTCCTTGGGCAGGTCGATGGCCTTGACGCGGACGTCCACGACCTCGATACCCAGCTCCTTGCTGGCCATGGTGTTCAGCGAGCGGGTGATATCGGCCATGAGCCCGTCACGCTCACCGGATACCACTTCATGCAGGGTGCGCTTGCCGAACTGGTCACGCAGGCCCGCTTCCAGGCGACGGGACAGGCGCTCGTCGGCGATCTGCTTGAGGCCGGAAGTCGCGGTATAGAAGCGCTCGGCATCAGCCACACGCCACTTGGCGTAGGCGTCCACCATCACCGCTTTCTTTTCCTGGGTGAGGAAGCGCTGGGTCGGCGAATCCAGGGTCAGCAGGCGAGCGTCGAACTTGCGCACCTGGTTGACGTACGGAATCTTCACGTGGAGACCCGGCTTGACGTCGGCCTCGACGATGCGACCGAACTGCAGCAGCACCGCGCGCTCGGTCTGCGCCACTATGTAGAAGCTGCTCCAGGCCACCAGGGCGAGGACGACGGCCCCGATCAGGGCGATCAGTGATTTGTTACCCATCAGCGACTCTCCCTAGAACGCAGATCGCGCTGCTGCAGATCGGTGGTGACACGCGAACCGAGATCGGCCGCACCGTTCGCGGCGGCGCCAGGCACGGCACCACCGCTACCGCCACGGTTGTCGATCATCTTGTCCAGCGGCAGGTAGAGCAGGTTGTTCTGCCCCTTGTCGCCGGTCAGCAGCACCTTGCTGGTGTTGCTGAAGACTTCCTGCATGGTGTCCAGGTACAGGCGCTGGCGAGTAACCTCGGGGGCCTTGCGATACTCGGCGACCAGCTTGGTGAAGCGATCCGCCTCACCCTTGGCGCGGGAGATCACTTCGTCGCGATAACCGTTGGCGTCCTCGATGATGCGCTGCGCCTGGCCACGGGCCTCGGGAATCACGCCGTTGGCGTAGGCCTCGGCCTGGTTCTTGGCACGCTGCTCGTCCTCGCGGGCGCGGATCACGTCGTCGAAGGCTTCCTGCACTTCACGCGGCGCGGCGGCGCTCTGCACGTTCACCTGGGTCACGGTGATGCCGGTGCCGTAGGTATCGAGGAAACGCTGCAGGCGCTCCTTGATCTCGCTGGCCATCAGCTCACGGCCCTCGGTCAGGACCTGGTCCATCTCGGTGGAGCCGACCACATGGCGCAAGGCGCTTTCAGTGGCGTGCTGCAGGCTCACCTCGGGCTGGTCGACCTTGAGCACGAAGTCCTGCAGGTTGGTGATCTTGTACTGGACGGTGAGCGGCACCTCGACGATGTTCTCGTCCTCGGTGAGCATCTGACCCTGCTTGCTGTATGCACGCTCGCGGGTGACGTTTTCCTGGTACTTGCGATCGATGGGGGGGAAATAGATGTTCAGGCCCGGGCCGACGGTTTCGTAGTACTTGCCGAAGCGCAGCACCACGGCCTGCTCCTGCTCATCGACCACGTAGACGGCGCTGTAGAGCCAGACCATGGCGAGCAGGAAGAGGGCGATACCGATCAGGCCGAAGCCGCCGCCCTTGCCACCGCCATCGCCACCACCACGTTTCTTGCCGCCGAACAGCCCATTGAGACTGTCCTGCAGTTTGCGGAAGGCTTCGTCCAGATCCGGCGGCCCCTTGCGATCGCCACCACGGCGTCCACCCCAGGGGTCCTGATTGTTCGAGTTGCCACCCGGCTCATTCCAAGCCATAGCGCTCTCCATACTGATAAAGCAAAGACGCACCCACGGCACGCCCGCCAATGCTACCGAAAGCCCGCCACCCGCGGCAAAAAGCGCACCCGCGGGCTTTATTGCAAAGTGTGTTGCTCCAGGAACTCCTGCGGCTTCCAGCCTTCACGACTGACCAGACGGTTGAGTTCCACACGCGGCAATCGGACGGCAAGGAGAAATTCCCCGGCCTCGTCATGCGTCTCGCTCTGCACGGCACCGAGGGCGAAGAACTGCGCTCTCAGCCTGCCGAGTTTCTGTGGCAACTTCAGGGTTCCCACGAAGAGATCATCCCCCAACAGCTCGGCGATCGCCTGCTTGAGCAGGTCGAGTCCGAGGCCGTCGCGGGCGGAAAGCCAAACCCGCTCAGGCTTGCCCTGCTCGTTGCGCTGGATCTGTGGCTCCATGCCTTCGAGCAGGTCGATCTTGTTGTACACCTCGAGCATCGGCAAGCCATCTGCGCCGATTTCGTTCAGCACCGCCATGACCTGCTCTATCTGCGCCATGCGCTCAGGCTCATGGGCGTCGATCACATGCAGCAGCAGGTCGGAGTTGCTGGACTCCTCAAGGGTAGCCCGGAAGGCCTCGACAAGCTTGTGCGGCAGGTGCCGGATGAAACCCACGGTATCGGCCAGGACGATAGGCCCCAGATCGTTGAGTTCGAGACGGCGCAAGGTCGGGTCCAGCGTGGCGAACAACTGGTCCGCAGCATAGACCTCGGACGAAGTCACGGCATTGAACAGCGTGGACTTACCGGCGTTGGTGTAGCCGACCAGCGAAACGGAGGGAATATCGGCGCGCTTGCGGCCACGTCGAGCCTGCTCGCGCTGGCTACGCACCTTCTCGAGGCGCTGCTTGATCTGGCGGATGCGCACGCGCAGCAGGCGACGGTCTGTCTCGAGCTGGGTTTCACCCGGCCCACGCAGGCCGATACCGCCCTTCTGCCGCTCGAGGTGAGTCCAGCCACGGACCAGCCGGGTGCTCATGTGCTCGAGCTGGGCGAGCTCCACCTGCAACTTGCCCTCATGGGTACGGGCGCGCTGGGCGAAGATGTCGAGAATCAGCCCGGTGCGATCGAGAACGCGGCATTCGAGCGCTCGCTCGAGGTTGCGTTCCTGGCTGGGCGTGAGGGTGTGATTGAAGATGACCAGTTCGGCCTGTTCGGCCTTGACGAGGTCGTGGAGCTCTTCGACCTTGCCGCTACCGATCAGATATCTCGCTGTTGGCTGGTGGCGCGACACGGAGATGAAAGCTGCCGTGTCGGCGCCAGCCGACCGAGCCAGTTCCTGGAATTCCTGCGGGTCTTCTCGCGCCTCGGGATCGTGGCCGTCCAGATGAACCAGGATGGCCCGTTCACCACCACCAGGGCGTTCGAAAAACAATGCAGACTCCTATCAGGCGTTACCAGGCTCGGGGGTTTCTTGCTCGGTGGCACTCGGCAGACGCACGGGGCGGCTCGGCACCACGGTGGAGATTGCGTGCTTGTAGACCATCTGGCTGACAGTGTTCTTCAGCAAAATCACGAACTGGTCGAAGGATTCGATCTGGCCCTGCAGCTTGATGCCGTTGACCAGATAGATGGAAACCGGTACGCGTTCCTTACGCAAGGTATTCAGGTAAGGGTCTTGTAGCGAATGCCCTTTTGACATATGCCGCACTCCTGTAGGGATATAAATCGTTTTAGTTGTCAAATGACGAGAAAGTTAGGCCGCCCTACCCCCAAGGATAGACGGTAACTGGTGAGGTCTCAGCCCAATATGGAGACCGACTCCAGGTATTTCAAGGTACGCGGCAGATTGTCGCAAGCCAGGCTGTCCAGCCAGTGTAAATCAGCCCAACCCCGTAACCAGGTGAATTGCCGCTTGGCCAATTGGCGCGTGGCGATGATGCCTCGCTCTTCCATTTCGGCCCGCGTCAGGTCGCCGTCCAGGTATTCCCATACCTGGCGATAACCGACAGCTCTTATAGACGGCAGTCCGGCGTGCAAGTCACGTCTTTCGCGCAGAGCTTCGACCTCTTCGACAAAGCCCTGTTCCAGCATCAGACGAAATCGTTGCGCGATACGCGCGTGCAAAACCTGGCGTTGCGCCGGAGCGATCGCCAAGTGGGCGACAGTATAAGGCAAATGTCCCTGGCCAGAGGGCCCCGAGTCGGGATTTTGCAACGCCTGTCGCTGACGATGTGCTGTCATCGTCAAACCGCTCACCCGGTACACCTCGAGGGCGCGGGTGAGCCGCTGGGGGTCGTTGGGATGGATGCGCGCGGCCGACTCAGGATCCACCTCCGCCAGCTCGCGGTGCAGGACGTCCCAGCCCTCGCGCTGCGCCCGCGCCTCCAGCTCCGCGCGTATGGCCGGGTCGGCGCTGGGCATGTCCGCCAGGCCCTCCAGCAGCGCCTTGTAGTAGAGCATGGTGCCGCCGACCAGCAGCGGGATGCGGCCCCGGGCGGTGATCTCGGCCATGGCCTCCAGGGCATCGGCGCGAAACTCAGCGGCGGAATAGCTCTGGGCCGGGTCACGGATGTCGATCAACCGATGCGGGAAGGCCTCGAGCACGGACTTGTCCGGTTTGGCGGTGCCGATGTCCATGCCACGATAGACCAGCGCCGAGTCGACGCTGATCAGATCGCAGGGCAGGTGGCGCGCCAGTTCCAGGGCGAGGTCGGTCTTGCCGGCAGCGGTGGGCCCCATCAGGAAGATGGCCGGTGGCAGGCGTTCGCCCATGTCAGCGGCCACGCAGGAACAGCTTGTCCAGGTCGTCCATGCCCAGCTGCGTCCAGGTCGGACGGCCATGGTTGCACTGGCCGCTGCGCTCGGTGTGTTCCATATCGCGCAGCAAGCCGTTCATTTCGGGCTGGGTGAGCCGGCGATTGGCCCGCACGGCGCCGTGGCAGGCCATGGTGCCGAGCAGCTCGTTCAGATGAGCCTGGATACGGTCACTGGTGCCGTACTCCAGCAGGTCGGCCAGCACGTCACGTACCAGCTGAGTCGCTTCGGCCTGCTTGAGCAATGCCGGGATCTGGCGGATGGCCAGGGTTTCCGGACCAAGCCGCTGCAGCTCGAAGCCCAGGCGCTGGAACCAGCTGCCGTGCTCTTCGGCGCAATCGGCCTCGCGCTGGCTGACCGCCACCGACTCGGGCACCAGCAGCGGCTGCCCCTTGAGTCCCTCGCTGGCCATCGCGACCTTCAGGCGCTCGTAGGTGATGCGCTCATGGGCCGCGTGCATATCCACCAGCACCAGCCCCTGGGCGTTCTCGGCGAGGATGTAGATACCCTTGAGCTGCGCTAGGGCGTAGCCCAGTGGCGGAATGTCCCCCTGGCTGTCCGGCAGCGCCGCCACAGGCTGATTGGCCATCGGAGCGAAGTATTCGCGGTAGGCGCCCTGGGCCTCGGCGGTGGCGAGCACAGGAGATGACCGCGGCGCCTGGTATCCGGCACCGGCACCGCCATGGGACGGCGACCAGGCAGGCTGGCTGACGGGCTGTTCCAACACGGTCGCCGCCAGGCTCATTTCACCCTGGGGTCCGAATTCACCCGCCTCGATGCCTGTGGTGCGAACCATGCCGCCGACCGCGGCGGGGGCCGCGAGCTGGTCCTCGGGCCGCACTTCGCCAAGAGCGCGGTGCAGGGTGCCATAGAGGAAGTCGTGGACCATGCGGCTTTCGCGGAAGCGCACCTCGTGCTTGGTCGGGTGAACGTTGACGTCCACCACAGCAGGGTCCACTTCCAGAAACAGCACGAAGGTCGGGTGCCGGCCGTTGTAGAGCACGTCGCGATAGGCCTGGCGCACCGCGTGCACCACCAGCTTGTCACGCACCATGCGGCCGTTAACGTAGAAATACTGCAGGTCCGCCTGGCTGCGGGAGAAGGTCGGCAACCCGACCCAGCCCCACAGGTGCAGGCCGTTGCGCTCCACTTCGATGGGCAGGGCCTGCTCCAGGAAAGCCGGGCCGCAGACGCTGGCCACGCGCCGCGCACGTGATATCTCGTCCTTCGCCTCGTGCAGGGCGAAGACCGTCTTGTTGTTGTGGCGCAGGTGGAAGGCGACATCGAAGCGGGCCAGGGCCAGGCGCTTGATCACTTCCTGCAGGTGGTCGAATTCGGTCTTCTCCGCACGCAGGAACTTGCGCCGCGCCGGCGTATTGAAGAACAGGTCGCGGACCTCCACCGAGGTGCCCACGGGGTGGGCGGCGGGCTGCACCCGCGCCTCCATGTCACGCCCCTCGGTCTCGACCTGCCAGGCCTGCTCGGCATCAGGGGTACGCGAGGTCATGGTCAGGCGCGCGACGGAACTGATGGACGCCAGCGCCTCGCCCCGGAAGCCCAGGCTCATCACCCGCTCCAGGTCCTCGAGGTCACGGATCTTGCTGGTGGCGTGGCGCGCCAGGGCGAGCGGCAGGTCGTCGGCCGGGATGCCGCCGCCGTCGTCACGGACCCGCAGCAGCTTGATACCACCCTGCTCGACCTCGACGTCGATGCGCCGCGCGCCCGCGTCGAGGCTGTTCTCCAGCAGCTCCTTGATCACCGATGCGGGGCGTTCGACCACCTCGCCAGCGGCGATCTGGTTCGCCAGCCGGGGGCTGAGCAGCTGGATGCGACGCAACTCGGTCATGGCTGGGCTGCCAGGGCGGTAGCCGGGATATCGAGGGTCTGGCCGACCTTGATGTTGTCGTTCTTCAGGCCATTGGCGCTGCGCAAAGCGGCCAGGCTGACCTGATAACGCTGTGCGATCAGCGCCAGGCTTTCGCCGGAGGTGACCAGATGCTCGCGCGGGCCAGCCGCGATCTTGCCCTGGTCACGCTGCGAGGCGATGTAGGTGCCGGGTGGCGGGTTCTGCTGGAAGAACTGCTTGATGCCGCTCTGGATGGAGCGTGCCAGCGCCTGCTGGTGGCTCGCGCTGGCCAGCTTCTGCGACTCGTTGTGGTTGGAGATGAAACCGGTCTCGACCAGGATCGACGGGATGTCCGGCGACTTCAGCACCATGAAGCCCGCCTGCTCCACGCGGCGCTTGTGCAGCGGCGTGACACGGCTGATGTTGGTCAGCACCTTCTGCCCGACGTTGAGGCTGGAGGACAGCGAAGCGGTCATCGACAGGTCCAGCAGCACGCCGGCGAGCATGCGGTCCTTGTCGTCCAGGCTGACGCTGCCGACACCGCCGATCAGGTCGGAGCGGTTCTCGTTGTCCGCCAACCAGCGCGCGGTTTCCGAGGTGGCGCCACGGTCCGACAGGGCGAACACCGAGGCCCCGAATGCGCTGCGGCTGGGCGCGGCGTCCGCATGGATGGAAACGAACAGGTCGGCGCCCTTCTTGCGGGCGATCTCGGTGCGCTTGCGCAGCGGGATGAAGTAGTCGCCGGTACGCACCAGTTCGGCCCGGAAGCCCTTCTCCTGATTGATCTGGCGCTGCAGTTCCTTGGCGATCGCCAGGGTCACGTCCTTCTCATGCTGGCCCTTGGGCCCAAGAGCGCCCGGGTCCTCGCCGCCGTGACCGGCATCGATGGCAATGATGATGTCGCGATTGCCGCCCGGCACCGGCGGCAGCTTGTTGGTTGAAGGCTGGGTCGGCGAGACCGGCGGCTGCGGCGTGCTCGGCGCTACCGCCACTTGAGGCGAGGAGGCTTCGTTGGCGGCGGCTTCCTGGTCGAACAGGTCGACCACCAGACGGTTGCCGTACTGCTGGTTGGGCGCCAGGGAGAAACTCTTGGGCACGACGGCGGCGGAAACGTCGATCACCACCCGCAGCTCGGTCGGGCTGCGCTGGGCCGATCGCACGCTGGTGATGGGCGTATTGCTGAGCGACAGCTGCTCCAGCTTGGTGGCCAGCTGGGCACCGGTGATGTCGATGACGATACGGTTGGGCGCGGCCAGGGTGAACACACTGTGCTGCACGGGGCCGGAGAGGTCAAACACCAGCCGGGTATTGTCGGGGGCGCGCCAAAGCCTCACGCCACGGACCTCCGCAGCGGCCAGGACATCGGCGGCAAACGCCGCAAGCAGAACCCCAATCCCGGCTAACAGCGCGCGCGAGCGCATACCCCACCCCATTCTCTTGTTCATACTCCCGTGGCCAAGGCGGCGCACCAGGAATCGCCGCGCTCGGAATGCGGCGACAGATGCAGCGTACGGCCGCCTGCATGGGGGCTAATGGTAATGTCCATGTCGGCCTTTGGCAAAATGCCGCTGCCCCTTTCCGGCCACTCGATCAGGCACAGGGCGTCGCCCTCGAAATAGTCACGGATGCCCAGGAATTCCAGCTCTTCGGGGTCGGCCAGGCGATAGAGATCGAAGTGGAAAGCGCGCAGTTCACCGATCTCGTAGGGCTCGACCAGGGTGAAGGTCGGGCTCTTCACCGCACCGCCGTGGCCCAGCCCGCGCAGGATCCCGCGCGACAACGTGGTCTTGCCCGCCCCCAGGTCACCATGCAGATAGATGATGCCGCAACCTCCCGTGGCCTGCGCCAGGCGTGCGCCCAACGCCAGCATCGCGTCCTCCCCCTCGGCAAAAAGACTCAACTCCGGCACGGTGAACACTCCTCGAGCAGCTGACGAATGGTAGGAATCAGGTCACTGGCCGCCAGCCCGCGCCCCTGGGCGCCAAGCTGCTGACCCGCACTGGCGTGCAGCCAGACGGCGAGGCAGGCCGCATCGAACGCCGCCATGCCCTGCGCCAACAGGGCGCCGATGACGCCGGCCAGGACATCGCCCAGCCCGGCACCCGCCATCGCCGGATGCCCTCGGTCACAGAGCGCCAGGCGGCCGTCGGCACTCGCCACCAGACTGCCGGCGCCCTTGAGCACCACGGTGGCGTTGTAGCGATGGGCGAGCGCATGGGCCGCAGCGGGGCGATCCGCCTGGACCGCAGCGATGTCGAGCCCCAGCAGGCGGGCGGCTTCTCCAGGATGCGGGGTGATGATGCAGCCGGCAGGCAGTGCGACCCGCCCGGCCGCCAGCAGGTTCAGGGCATCGGCATCCCACACCTGGGGCACTTCGTGCGCCACCACCGCGCTCAGCAGGCTGCGCCCCCAGGCGTTCTGCCCGAGCCCCGGGCCGACCACCAGCACACTGGAGGCGGCGGCCAAGCCACGCAATTGATTGGCGGACGCCACGCCGACGCTCATCACCTCGGGCATCCGGGCCAACGCCGCGGCGACGTGCTCGCCGCGGGTCGCCAGCGAAACCATGCCGGCGCCACTGCGCAGGGCGCTTTCGGCACTCAGCAGAGCCGCGCCGCCGGTCCCGAGGTCACCGCCGACGACCAGCAGGCGCCCGTAGCGCCCCTTGTGCGCGGTCGCCGGACGCGGCCCTGGAAGCGCCATGCCCTCGAGGCCCAGGCGACGGCCGGCAACAGGATGGACCGCGACCAGCCCGTGATCCGCCTGCAGTCCGTCGAACGCCAGTTCGCCCACCTGCTCGGGCGCATCGCCCGTGAACAGGCCGAGCTTGAGGCCGATGAAGGTCACCGTCAGGTCGGCGCGCACCGCGACACCCAGCACAGCACCACTGTCCGCGCTCAAGCCGGACGGAATATCCACCGCCAGCAGGGGCAGGCAACTGGCGTTGATGCAACGAATGGCCTGCGCGTATGGCTCGCGAACCGCCCCGACAAGGCCCGTTCCCAGCAGCGCATCCACCACCACGCCGCGCAGGTCCGCGTCCTCGCTCCAGGGCCGGATGGCCACGCCTGCCGCGTGCGCCTCATCGCGGGCTAGGGCGGCGTCGCCCTGCAAGGCCGAACTGTCGCCGACCGCCAATACACCGGCTCGCCATCCGGCACGCAACGCGAGGGCGGCGATCAGGTAACCATCGCCAGCGTTGTTGCCACGACCGGCCAGGACCGTGATTTCCCCCGCGTTGGGCCAGCGGCGACGCAGCGCGCGCCACGCGGCGTGGGCGGCACGCTGCATCAGCTCGAAGCCCGGGGTTCCGGCAGCGATCAGGCGCGCATCCAGCTCGCGCACCTGGGCGGATGAATAAAGGGCGAGTGGCAGGTCATCGATTCGATCGGGCATGCGATTCGGTGTTCAGGGCTAGGTCTGGCAGAATTATACGCACCTCGTTTCCGGTTTCCCTCCCAGCATGTCCTTCTCCCCCGATCAACTCGCCACCCTCGCGCAGTCCATCAAGGACTGGGGCCGCGAACTCGGCTTCCAGCAGGTGGGCATCACCGGGGTGGACCTGGGCGAGCACGAGGCGCACCTTCGACGCTGGCTGGAGGCGGGCTACCAGGGCGAGATGGACTACATGGCCGCCCACGGCAGCAAGCGCTCCCACCCGGACGAACTGGTCCCCGGCACGCTGCGGGTGGTGTCGCTGCGCATGGACTACCTGCCCGGCGACACGCGCATGGCCCAGGTGCTGGGCCAGCCGGAGAAGGCCTATGTCTCGCGCTACGCACTGGGCCGCGACTATCACAAGCTGATCCGCAAGCGCCTGCAGCAGTTGGCCGAACGCGTGCAGCAAGCCATCGGCCCCTTCGGCTACCGCGCCTTCGTCGACAGCGCACCGGTGCTGGAGAAAGCCATAGCCGAGCAGGCGGGCCTCGGCTGGATCGGCAAGAACACCCTGGTGCTCAACCGCAAGGCAGGCAGCTATTTCTTCCTCGGCGAACTGTTCGTCGACATGCCGTTGCCGGTGGATGCCCCGCACGGCACGGAGCACTGCGGCCGCTGCACCGCGTGCATGGACATCTGCCCCACCGCCGCCTTCGTCGCGCCCTACCAGCTGGACGCACGGCGCTGCATCTCCTACCTGACCATCGAGCTCAAGGGCTCGATCCCGGAAGAGTTGCGCTCGATGATCGGCAACCGGGTGTTCGGCTGCGACGACTGCCAGATGGTCTGTCCCTGGAACCGCTTCGCCCGCCCCACCGACCAGGGCGACTTCCAACCGCGCCATGGCCTGGATAACGCCGCTCTGGCAGAGCTCTTCGGCTGGAGCGAGGAGGAGTTCCTCACCCGCACCGAGGGCTCGCCGCTACGTCGCGCGGGCTATGAGCGCTGGCTGCGGAACCTGGCGGTCGGACTGGGCAACGCGCCCTCGACCATCCCCGTGGTGGAGGCCCTGCGCGCCCGGCGCGAGCACCCCTCGGCGCTGGTGCGCGAACATGTGGAGTGGGCGCTCGCCCGGCACCAGGCGGCCTGACGGGCTCAGGCCTTGATGAAGTGCTCGCGGTAGTGACGCAGCTCGGCGATGGAGTCGCGGATATCGTCCAGGGCCAGGTGGGTGCTGCTCTTCTTCACACCGTCACGCACATGGGGCGCCCAGCGCGCGGCCAGCTCCTTGAGGGTGGAGACGTCGAGGTTGCGGTAGTGGAAGTAGCCCTCCAGCTTCGGCATGTGGCGGTAGAGGAAGCGACGGTCCTGGCAGATGCTGTTGCCACAGATCGGCGACTTGCCCTTCGGTACCCACTGCTCCAGGAAAGCCAGGGTCTGCGCCTCGGCCTCGGCCGCGCTGATGCGGCTTTCCCGCACGCGCTGGGTCAGGCCGCTCTGCCCGTGCTGGCGGGTATTCCACTCGTCCATGCCGGCGAGAATCTCGTCGCTCTGGTGCACGGCGATGGTCGGGCCCTCGGCGAGCACGTTGAGGTCGCTGTCGGTGACGATGGTGGCCATCTCGATGATGACGTCGTTATCAGGGTCAAGCCCGGTCATTTCCAGGTCGATCCAGATCAGGTTCTGTGCGTTCTGCATGTTCGCTCTCCAAGGCAAGGCGCGCATTCTAGCTTAGAGCCAGGCGCGCCGGGCCGCCCGTGCTAAACTCGCCGCCGTTTTCAACCAGTGGAAGTTCCATGGCCAAACGCCACCTCAGTCGCCGGCAAAACTGGCGCATCGAGAAGATCCAGGAAGAGCGCGCCGCCCGTGCGGCAAAGCGTGAATCGCGTGCGCTCGACGAGCTGGAAGGCGGCGACCTCGGCCCCGAACAGACCGGCCTGGTGATCGCCCACTTCGGTGTACAGGTCGAGGTCGAAGCGCTGGAAGGCGAGATCGCCGGCCAGGTATTCCGCTGCCACCTGCGCGCCAACCTGCCGGCGCTGGTCACCGGCGACCGCGTGGTCTGGCGCTCGGGCAACCAGGGCAGCGGGGTGATCGTCGCCCAACTGCCACGCACCAGCGAGCTGTGCCGCCCGGACATGCGCGGCGTGCTCAAGCCGGTGGCGGCCAACGTCGACCTGATCGTCATCGTCTTCGCCCCCCTGCCCCACCCGCACGCCAATCTCATCGATCGCTACCTGGTGGCCGCCGAGCACGCCGGCATCCAACCGCTGCTGCTGCTCAACAAGGCCGACCTGGTGGACGAGGACAACAGCGCGATGCTCGACGCCCTGCTGGGCGTCTATCGCCAGCTCGGCTACCCGTTGCTGGAGGTCTCGGCACACGGCGGCGGAGGCATGGAGGATCTGCAGACGCGCCTCGACGGCCATGTCAGCGTCTTCGTCGGCCAGTCAGGCGTCGGCAAGTCGTCGCTGGTCAACAGCCTGCTGCCTGGCGTCGACACCCGTGTCGGCCCGCTCTCGGAGCTGACGGGCAAGGGCACCCACACCACCACCACCGCGCGCCTGTTCCACTTCCCCGGCGGCGGCGAGCTGATCGACTCCCCCGGCATCCGCGAGTTCGGCCTCGGCCACGTCAGCCGTGACGACGTGGAGGCGGGCTTCATCGAGTTCCGCGACCTGCTCGGCACCTGCCGCTTCCGCGATTGCAAGCATGACCGCGAGCCCGGCTGTGCCCTGCTCAAGGCGCTGGAGGACGGACGCGTGCAGCCACAGCGCATGTCGAGCTACCGGCACATCCTCGAAAGCCTGCCCGAACCCGATTACTGACAGGCAAGGCACCAACGAAAAGGCCACGCGATCGCGTGGCCTCGTTCATTCCGGGCGGCTCTGCGGTCGATCAGGGCTGCTTGTTCTCTTCCATCTTCAGCACGCCGTCTTCGAAGATATTCAACTTCTGCTGCAACTCCTGGGGCTGCAGCGGTGCGGCGCCAGCGGGCGGCGTAGCCTGGGTGCCCGACGCCGCGCCCGGCAGGGCCGGCTGGGTGCCACTGGCGGGCATGGATGGCGGGGCATCGACTTCGGCAGGCGCATTCTGGTCGCCATGGGAGCCTTCGATGTCCCGCTGCGCCTTCTTGGTCAGCACGATGATGTCGATGCGGCGGTTCACCGGATTGAAGGGGTCCTCGCGATCGAACAGTGCCGAGGAGGCGTAGCCGACCACCCGCGCCACCTGATCGTCCGGGTAGCCGCCGGCCACTAGGGTGCGACGCGCGGCATTGGCGCGGCCGGCGGAAAGCTCCCAGTTGCCGAAATCCCCGGTACCCGCGAACGGTTTGGCATCGGTGTGACCGCTGATGCTGATCTTGTTCGGCACGGCCTTGATGGTCTCGGCCATGATCAGCAGGATGTCCTCGAAATAGGGCTGCAGGCGCGCGCTGCCGAGGTCGAACATGGGGCGGTTGGCAGCGTCCATGATCTGGATGCGCAGGCCGTCCTGGGTGATCTCGAAGAGGATCTGGTCCTTGAACTTGCGCAGCTCCGGGTTCTCGTCGACCTTGTTCTGCAGTTCCTGCAGCAGCATCTCGAGACGCTCCTTCTCGATCTGGTCGGCCAGGGTCTCGACCTGCTTGGCGTCGACCTGCTGGTTGGTCGAATCGATGGCCGCTTCCTGCGCGTCGGGCGCGTCCTTGAGTTCCGGATTGAGCGTGCGATCAGGTGCCGGCGTCGGCGTGCCGCCGAGGTCGATCACATAGGGGCTGGCGCTTTCGGTGAAGCCGATGGGGTCCTGGAAGTAGCCGGAAATGGCCTTCTTCTGCTCGGGCGTCGCCGAGGACATCAGCCAGAGCACCAGGAAGAACGCCATCATCGCCGTGGCGAAGTCGGCGAACGCGATCTTCCACGCACCGCCGTGGTGCCCCGCCGCGTACTTCTTGACGCGTTTGACGATGATCGGCTGGTTGTTGTCCATGACTCAGTCTTCAGCTACCGCGCACGGCCTGCTCGAGCTCGCTGAAGCTCGGCCGGTGCGCAGGGAACAGGACCTTGCGCCCGAACTCCACCGCCAGCGAGGGCGGCATGCCGGAAGCCGATGCCACCAGGCAGGCCTTGATGGCTTCATAGACGTTGAGTTCTTCCTTGGCGTCGTGCTCCAGGGACACGGCAAGGGGGCCGAAGAAACCATAGGCCGCGAGAATACCGAGGAAGGTACCCACCAGGGCCGCGCCCACGTGCTGCCCCAGCGCCGACTGCTCGACCTGGCCGAGCAGCGCCATGGTCACCACGATGCCCAGTACCGCCGCCACAATGCCGAAGCCCGGCAGGCCGTCGGCGATACGGTTGACCGCATGGGCCGGATGCTCGAACTCCTCCTTCAGGCTGCCCAGCTCCATGTCGAACAGGCCTTCCAGTTCGTGGGGCGCCATGTTGCCGGAGGACATGATGCGCAGGTAGTCGCTGATGTAGGCGACCATGCCCGCGTCCTTGAGGATCGCCGGGTACTTGCTGAAGATCGGGCTGGCCGCCGGGTCCTCGATGTCGGCCTCGATGGCCATCATCCCTTCACGGCGGCTCTTGTTGAGGATTTCGTAAAGCAGGCGCAACACTTCCAGGTAGAACGCGTGGGTAAACCGCGAGCCGAACATCTTCAGCGACTTCTTCAGCACATGCATGAAGGTGCTGCCCGGGTTGGCCTGGAGAAAGGCCCCGAGCGCAGCGCCACCGATGATCAATACCTCGAAAGGCTGTATCAGGGCACCAATCTTGCCGTGGGAAAGGACATATCCGCCGAGAACGGTGGCGAATACGACGATGATGCCGATTATTTTTGCCATAAAGTGAGACTTGAAGGGTCAGTAATAGGGTTATGAAAACAACCCTTCTAATTATCGGAACTTATGCGCCAGACTATAGCCAGTTAAGGCGAAAAGCCAGTTTGGCTCAACCCGCATGAAGACGCAGATGGCCCTACCACGCACCCTCGACGCCTGGATCAAACACCTGGATGGCGTCCGTCTACCGATCCCGGCCGAGAGTCACGAACGGGTGCGCAGGGCGCTGGGCGACAGCCGCCGTTCCATGCGCGAGATCGCCGACCTGATTCAGGATAGTCCCGCCCTGGCCCTGAGCATCATGCGCGAGGCGAACCGCTCCGGTTCTTCCCTCGACAGCCCGGCAGAAAGCCTCGAAGTCGCCCTCACCCGCCTTGGCCTGAAACGCTCGGAAGAGCTGCTCGCGCGCCTGCCCGCCGTCGACGAAGCCAACATTCCCCCGGCGCTGCGCCAGTTGCAGCTCATCAGCCAGCACGCCTCGCAACAGGCCAGCGGCCTGTTCGCCGCCCGCCTCGCACGCCTGTGGCAGGAAATCCACTGGAACAGCCTGCTCTTCCTCTCACCGCTGTGGCCGCTGCTGGCGTTGCACCCGCACCTGTTCGCCGCCTGGGAAACCCGCGTCATCGTCCGCGGCGAGCCGGCGCTCAAGGTGGAAGTCGAACTCCTCGGCGTACCGCTGCTCAAGCTGTGCCAGGCCCTGGCCGAGCACTGGAAGCTGCCGGACTGGATCACCTACGGCTACCGCCTGCTCAACGCCGACCGGCGCATGCTGGTCAAGGCCCTGCACATCGCCCGCGACAACGAACACCCGTTGCACCAGCAGCAACTGCTCGACGCCGATCCGGCCCTGCGCCGCTGGCTCACCCAACCCGGCAACACGGTCCTGCTGGCCAACGGTCTGGCCGTCTCCGCCCACGACTCCTGGGCCTGCGACCACAGCCTGCGCTGGCAACGCCTGACCGGCCTCTATATGCAGCTGCCGCTGACCGAGTTGCAGCAGCTCATCCACCAGCACGCCGTGGACAGTGCCCGCAAGCACGCCCGCAGCGACCTCTGGCACCCTGCACAAGCGCTGATCTGGCCCTGGGACTGCAGCCGCTGGCCGACCGAGGAAGTGAAATCGACGCCGCCTCCTGCCGCCGCACTGACCGAGTGGCGCCAGCATTGTGGCCAGTTGCTCAAGGAGCCCACCGCCTTCGCCAACATCGTCCAGCTCACCGCCTGCGCCCGCGATGCGCTGGCTGCCTGCGGCATGCGCCGCTGCCTGATCCTCCTCGCCGACCGCACCCTGAGCAGGCTGATGGTGCAACAGAGCGCCGGCCTGCCCAAGGAGGCCGCCAGCCTGGCCCTGGACCCCGCGCAGAGCCAGGTGCTGCGCCGCCTGCTCGCGCAGCCCGGGCAACTGCGCCTGACGCCGGAGAACGCCGCGCAGTACTCGGCGCTGTTTCCCGGCAACCTCAAGGCCTTGTTCCCCGCCGACCACCTGTTGCTGCGCTCCATCCCCGCCAATGGCCGGGTCGCGCTGCTGGTGATCGCCGACCAGGGCGGCCAGCCGTTCGCGGACGTGAGCCTCCAGGCATTCGGAAAGACGGTGCAATGCATCGAGCGCGCCCTGACCAGCTTTGCCACGCGCGGCCGCTGACCTTTCCGCTACAATCCGCCTTTTTCACCCATCCCCGGAGTCTTCAATGTCCGCCTTTACCGGCTTGCCGCTGGTCATCGAACCGGCCGACCTGGCAGCGCGACTCGATGCGCCCGACCTGATACTGGTGGACCTGACCAGCGCCGCGCGCTACGCGGAGGGCCACATTCCCGGAGCCCGCTTCGTCGATCCCAAGCGCACCCAGCTCGGCCAGCCCCCCGCGCCCGGCCTGCTGCCCGCCAAGGCCGACCTCGAAGCCCTGTTCGGTGAACTGGGCCAGCGCACCGACGCCACCTACGTCGTCTACGATGACGAGGGCGGCGGCTGGGCCGGCCGCTTCATCTGGCTGCTGGATGTGATCGGCCACCGCCGATACCACTACCTGAACGGTGGCCTGCGCGCCTGGCTGGCCGATGGCCGCGAGACCTCCACCCAGGTCCCGGACGCGGACGGTGGCCCGCTGCCGCTGGTGATCCACGACGAACCCACCGCCACCCGCGAGTACCTGCAAGGCCGTCTCGGCGCCGCTGACCTCGCCATCTGGGACGCACGTGGCCCCGGCGAATACGCCGGCACCAAGGTCCTGGCGGCCAAGGGTGGCCACATCCCGGGGGCGGTGAACTTCGAATGGACCGCCGGCATGGACCCGCAGCGCGCCCTGCGCATCCGCGAGGACATCGCCGAGATTCTGCAGTCTCTCGGCATCACCCCGGACAAGGAAATCGTCACCCACTGCCAGACCCACCACCGCTCCGGCTTCACCTACCTGGTGGCCAAGGCGCTGGGCTACCCCCGCGTGAAGGGCTACGCCGGCTCCTGGTCGGAGTGGGGCAACCACCCGGATACCCCTGTCGAGGCCTGAGCCTCCGGTAAACAAGGAACACCCATGAAAGAACGCCTGTTCATCATCAGCCAGTACCTGCTGCCCCATCACCTGCTCTCGCGCCTGGCCGGTTGCGTGGCGGAATGCCGCGTGCGCTGGTTCAAGAACGCCTTCACCGCCTGGTTCGCCCGGCGCTACCAGGTGAACATGAGCGAGGCCCTGGTCGAGGACCTCACCGCCTACGAGCACTTCAACGCCTTCTTCACCCGCGCCCTGAAAGACGGCGCACGCCCGCTCGACCCGACGCCTGGCGCCATCCTCTGCCCTGCCGACGGTGCGGTCAGCCAGCTCGGTCCCATCGAGCACGGTCGCATCTTCCAGGCCAAGGGCCACAGCTTCAGCGTCCTCGAACTGCTGGGCGGCGACGCCGAGCGTGCGGCGCCCTTCATGGGCGGTGACTTCGCCACCATCTACCTGTCGCCGCGCGACTACCACCGCGTGCACGCACCGCTCGGCGGCACCCTGCGCGAGATGGTCTACGTGCCGGGGCGCCTGTTCTCGGTGAACCAGAGCACCGCCGAAAACGTGCCCGAGCTGTTCGCCCGCAACGAGCGCGTGGTCTGCCTGTTCGACACCGAGCGCGGCCCGATGGCCGTGGTGCTGGTGGGCGCCATGATCGTCGCCTCCATCGAGACGGTCTGGGCCGGCCTGGTGACGCCGCCCAAACGCGAGCTGAAGACCTTCCGCTACGATGAGGCCGCACGGGCACCGATCAGTCTGGAAAAAGGCGCGGAACTGGGCCGATTCAAGCTGGGCTCCACTGCCATCGTGCTCTTCGGGCCTCAGCAGATCCGCTGGGCCGAAGGCCTCGCCGCCGGCAGCGCGGTCAGCATGGGCGAGCTTCTCGCCCTGCCCGCACAGGCCTGATGAACCGGGCGGGCCGGGTGGAACGCAAGCCTGCGACCGAATGTCCAACCGTGCAGGGCAGCCATCCCGGCCCGTCGCCCATCCACTGGCAGCACTTGGCCACACCAGCCCCGCGATGGGCTGCGATGGGCAAGGGATGCTGCTAGAGTGCGAGTGAATTTACCGTACGTCTCGCCCGGCGCAGTTGGAGCATTCGAGCTACATGGACAAACAGAGTCCCCACCTGTTATTGCGTGTTCCTACTCCGAACAAGCAGAACCTGTCCTTCTGCGACGCCACCCCGCGTGACCTGAAGCGTTGGATATCCGGCCTGCCCAAGGCCAACCTCGGCGAGACCGCACGCCAGCTCTACCAGGCCCTGGTGGAACTCAACCAGCTCGTCACTGCCAGCGACAACCGCCTGCAACTGCTCGAGCTCCTGCGCCCCGAGGTGTACTACGTCTGCCAGCACCTGGAGCGCCACTTCCTCAACCAGGCCATCGTCCTCGACGAGCGCCCGCGCAAGGTCGCCAACCTCTGCCAGGCCCTGCAGAACCACCTCGCCATCGGCTACAAGCAGATCGTCGCCCATGAGTCGGCGCGTCAGTCGAAGGAGGGCGCGCAACTGCTGACCATCGCCCTGCAACGGGCCATGCACAGCCTCAATGGCGCGCTGATCCGCGCCAGCCAGCTCTACTGTCCGGTGCCCGAGGGGCTGTGGCTGGAGCTGCACCAGCTCTACCAGATCGCTGCATCCCGCCAGGCCCAGCGCGCCATCATCCGTGACAACCTCGCCCGCCATACCGACGGCCTCAGCGTCGAGCAGACCTACCTGGTCGCGCTGCTGCTGGGCTGCGCGCGCTGCAACCAGATGCGCCAGAACAACATCGCCCGCCTCGCCGAAGTGCTCGAGCCCTGGAGCAGCCTGGTGCGCCTGCAGCCCGGCGACGCCCCCTCGACGCTGTTCGCCGTCGCCACCCAGGTGGATGGCCCGCCGCGCTACAAGTCGCTGTTCCAGGACAACGAGCTGCACAACCTGCTGGGCATCGACCCGCTGCCGCTGGTGGATGCGATCAAGGAATACCTGCTGCTGCCCAGCGAGAATCGCGAAAAAGCCCGCCTGCTGCTGCCGGAAGGCATCAGCCTCGACCTGCTTCAGCACCTGAGTTCAGCCTGGGGCGATATCTCCGAGCGCACCTTCCAGCGCAACCCGGGCCGCGGCAATCTCACGCTGTGCATCGGCATGAGCGCCCTGCACTTCTTCATTTCCGGCAGCAAGCCGTTCAGCGAGGTCCTCAAGCTGCCGGTCGAGATCGGCCAGGCCGTGTTCAAGCCGATCAACAAGGACGAGGGCGATGTCTGGGGCAATGCCTTCGACGCCCAGCCCAACCAGAACTGGGAAGCCGGCCTGCCCTACGAGGAAATCCAGTACAGCAAGCCCGTGGTCAGCGGCGACACCTCGCCGCAGCACGCGCCCGCCGCCCCCAGTGCGGAAAGCTACCCGACCTTCGCCCTGTCGATTGTCAACCACAGCCCCGGCGGCTACTGCCTGAGCTGGCCCAAGGAAGTCCCGAGCCAGCTGCAGGCTGGTGAACTGCTGGGCATCCAGGACGGCCCCGGCCAGGGCTGGAGCGTCGCCGTGGTGCGCTGGATCCGCCAGGTACGTGGTGGCGGCACGCAGATGGGCATCGAGCTGATCGCACCCCACGCCCAGGCCTGCGGCCTGCAACTGCTGCGCAAGGCCGACCAGCACAGCCACTACCTGCGCGCCTTGCTGCTACCCGAAATCAGCGCCATCTCGCGCCCCGCCACCCTGATCACGCCGCGCCTGCCTTTCCAGGAGGGCAACAAGGTGCAGATCAATATCCACGGCAAGGAGCGTCGTGCCGTGCTCACCAGCCGCCAGACCACCACCGGCAGTTTCAGTCAGTTCGAATATCGCGCGTTCGAGCAGGAAAACGAGAATCCCGGGAAGCCCGTCACAGCTTCCAGCGAGCAGAGCCCGGCTGGGGAGGAAGATTTTGACTCCCTCTGGAAGTCGCTGTAGATTCCCGTGCCATCACCATTTGTCGCCTATTAGCGCCCGTTCGGCGCGGTCTAAGCACACGCCATGGCAATCGAAAAGAAAACCATCCGTCTGCTGATCCTGGAAGACTCGCAGAACGAAGCCGAGCGCCTGGTCAGCCTGTTTCGCAACTCCGGTCGCGCGACCCGCGTTCACCGCCTCGTCTCCAGTGACGACCTCGCCGAGGTCCTCCAGCAGAGCTGGGATCTGCTCATCGCCGCCCCCGAGAGTGACAACCTCTCCCCCGGCGAAGCCCTCAACGCCATCCGCCGCCAGGCCAAGGACATTCCGTTCATCCAGCTGGTAGCGGAGAACGATTCCGACCTGATCACCGAAGCCCTCGCCCTCGGCGCCCAGGATGCCCTGCCCCAGGGCGAGGACGAGCGCCTGGTGCTGGTGGCCAACCGCGAGCTGGCCAACCTCGAGGAGCGCCGCTCCCGTCGCGCTGCCGAAGTCAGCCTGCGCGAGGCCGAGAAGCGCTGCCAGTTGCTGCTGGACAGCTCCGTGGACGCCATCACCTACGTCCACGACGGCATGCACATCTATGCCAACCGCGCCTATGTCGAGATGTTCGGCTACGAGGACGCGGAAGAACTGGAAGGCATGCCGATGATCGACCTGATCGCCGGCAGCGACCAGAGCGCGTTCAAGGATTTCCTCAAGAACTACCGCAGTGGCGACGGCAGCGCCGAACTGACCTGCTCCGGCGCCAAGGTCGACGGCCAGAGCTTCCAGGCCCGCATGAGTTTCTCGCCCGCCACCTACGACGGCGAGCCCTGCATCCAGGTGGTGATCCGCGCGGAAACCGCCAGCGCCGAGCTGGAAGAAAAGCTGCGCGAGATCAGCAGCCAGGACCTGGTCACCGGCCTGTACAACCGCAACCACTTCAGCGAACTGATGGACGCCGCCGCCGACCGCGCGGTGAATGCCGGCCAGCCCGCCTCCCTCGCCTACATCCGCGTCGACCGCTATTCAGGCCTGCAGGCGGATGTCGGCATCGCCGGCAGCGACCTGCTGCTCACCGACCTGGCCAACCTCCTGCGCGCCCACTTCCCGGCCGATGCCCAGTTGGCTCGTTTCGGCGACGACGTGTTCAGCGTGCTGCAACCCGGCCAGACGCCGGAGCAGGCCCGCGAAGGCCTGAACACCCTGCTGAAGAAGGTCGAAGGCCACCTGTTCGACGTCAGTGGCCGCACCGTACAGATGAGCCTGTCCATCGGCGTCGCCGGCCTCAACGAGACCACGCCCAAGGCCCAGGAAGTGATCGACCGCGCCCATCGCTGCGCGGACGAAATCACCGACGGCAACGAAGTGCGGCTGTACAACCCGGCCAGCGAACTGGCCGCGGCCGCCAACCGCGGCAGCCTGGTGGCCATGGTCCAGCAGGCCCTGGAGAACAACAGCTTCCGCCTGCTGTTCCAGCCGATCATCAGCCTGCGCGGCGACAACTTCGAACATTACGAAGTCCTCCTGCGCCTGCTCAGCCCCCAGGGCGAGGAAGTGCCGCCGGCCGATTTCCTCGGTGCCGCCAAGGACGCCGGGCTGGCCGAGAAGATCGACCGCTGGGTGATCCTCAACTCCATCAAACTGCTCTCCGAACACCGCTCGAAGGGCCACAGCACGCGCCTGTTCGTGCACCTGTCCGGCGCCAGCCTGCAGGACCAGACCCTGCTGCCGTGGCTCAGCGTCGCCCTCAAGGCCGCTCGCCTGCCGTCCGACGCGCTGGTCTTCCAGTTCAGCGAACCGGATGCCATCGCCTACCTGAAGCAGGCCAAGGCGTTGACCCAGGGCCTCGCCGAGCTGCACTGCCAGGTCGCCCTGAGCCAGTTCGGCTGCGCACTCAACCCCTTCAACACGCTCAAGCACCTGACCATCGACTTCGTGAAGGTCGACGGCTCCTTCACCCAGGACCTGAGCAAGGCCGAAAGCCAGGAAGCCCTGAAGACCCTGCTGGCCAGCCTGCACTCCCAGGCCAAGCTGACCATCGTGCCCTACGTCGAGAGTGCCAGCGTGCTGGCCACCCTCTGGCAGGCCGGGGTCAACTACATCCAGGGCTACTATCTGCAGGGCCCGAGCCAGTCGATGGACTACGACTTCTCGTCAGGCGACGAGTAAGCCGTTCACGGCGCCCCAAAGAAAAAGCCGCCCTCGGGCGGCTTTCTCGTTTCCGAGGTGCCGATCAATCCTGGCCGTCGCGGTCGCGGAAGCCCAGCAGGTAGAGGATGCCGTCCAGGCCCAGCGTGGAAATGGCCTGCTTGGCCGATTGCTTGACCAGCGGCTTGGCGCGGAAGGCCACGCCCAGCCCGGCCAGGGCCAGCATCGGCAGATCGTTGGCGCCATCCCCCACGGCAATGGTCTGCTCCAGGCGCAGCCCTTCCTTCTCCGCCAGCTCGCGCAGCAGGTCGGCCTTGCGCTGGGCGTCGACGATCGGCTCGACGGCGACGCCGGTCAGCTTGCCGTCCTCGATCTGCAGCTCGTTGGCGAACACGTAATCGATGCCGAGCCTGGCCTGCAATTGCTTGGCGAAGTAGCTGAAGCCACCGGAGAGGATCGCGGTCTTGTAACCCAGGCGCTTGAGCTCGGCGAACAGCGTCTCGGCACCCTCGGTCAGGCGCAGGGAGGCACCGATCTCCTCCAGCACGTCCTCGGAGAGGCCCCGAAGCAGCGCCAGGCGCTCCTTGAAGCTGGCGCGGAAGTCCAGCTCCCCGCGCATGGCGCGCTCGGTGATCTCGGCCACCTGCTCACCGACGCCGGCAGCCTTGGCAAGCTCGTCGATCACCTCGGCCTCGATCAGCGTGGAGTCCATGTCGAACACCGCCAGGCGGCGGTTGCGGCGGAACACCGAATCACGCTGGAAGGCGATGTCGACGTTCAGCTCCTGGGCCACGCTGAGGAACTCGGCCCGCAGCGCCGCCGGGTCGGCCGGCTCGCCGCGCACGGAGAACTCGATGCAGCCCTTGCCCTGGCTGGCCGGCATATCGAGCGGCATGCGCCCGGAGAGACGGTCGATGTGATCGATGTTCAGGCCGTACTTGGCGGTGATGGCGCTGACGCGCTGCAACTGCTCGGCGGTGACCTTGCGGGTCAGCAGGGTCACCATGTGGCGGGGCTTGCCCTGGCCACCGACCCAGACCTGGTAGTCGCTCTCGGAAACCGGCGTGAAGCGCACCTGCTGGTCCAGCTTGTAGGCGGTGAACAGCACGTCCTTGAGCACGGACGACGCCTGCTCGTTGTCCGGTATCTCCACCAGGATGCCGAAGGACAGCGTGTCGTGGATGACCGCCTGGCCGATGTCGAGGATGTTCACCCCGCCCTGTGCGAGAACACCGGTGATCGCGGCGGTGAGGCCGGGACGGTCTTCCCCGGTGATGTTGATCAGGACTATTTCGCGCAAGGCGCACCTCCCGCAGTGGAAAAGGCGCACATTCTACCCACTTTCACGGTCTGACGAGCATGCCGGGCGCTTTGCCCTGCTAGGGGGCGCCGTTATACTGCGCCACAATTCCGTCCGAGAAGAGCCGAGCTCTGTGAACCGGCCTACGCCCGTCAAACCCGACAACTTCTTCCTGCTGATCTACCACGCCCTGCGCCAGCGCCGTGTGCCGATCGCCTTGCGCATCGCCAGCCACAGCCTCCTGCTGGTCGCCCTGGCCCTGGTGATCTACGCCTGGGTGATGGGCATGCAGTTCAAGCAGGCGATGCAACAGCAGGCCGACGCCCTGGGCCAGAGCCTGACCGCGCAGACCGCCGCTTCCGCCACCGAGCTGCTGGTGTCCAATGACATCCTCAGCCTCAACGTGCTGCTCAACAACCTGGTGAAGAACCCCCTGGTGGCCCATGCCGCCATCTACAGCGTGGACAACCGCATCCTCGCCGAAGCCGGGTCGCGTCCCAAGCAGGGCCTCCTGGGCGAAGTCGAAGGCCTGTACTCCACGCCCATCACCTTCCAGGAGGTGATCGCCGGGCACCTGCGCCTGAGCCTGGACATGCAGCAGTTCCAGCAGCCCATGACCATCAGCCTGCAGAGCATGGGCCTGCTCAGCCTGATCCTCCTCGCCCTGGCACTGTCCCTCAGCCTGCGCCTCGGCCGACACATCTCCACCCCGCTGCTGCAACTGCGGGTCTGGTTGCGCGATCCGGACGACCCCGCCCCCGGCGCCGGCCGCCAGGACGAGATCGGCGACCTCGCCCGCCAGTTGCAGGCGCGCCTGGTGCCGGAGAAGCCCGAACCTGAGCCCGAACCCGAGATCGAGGAGGCTTACCTGGACGAGGAAGAAGGCTTCCTCGAAGACGACCAGGAACACGGGGAAGAGGGCTTCGAGATCCGCAACCTGCGCGATGACAGCTTCGACGGCGACAGCGCCGAGGAAAGCCCGAGCCGCCTGTTCACCCCGGACGAGGACGACCCCTTCGCCGACCTGCGCCCGCGCGAGGAAGAACCACCCGCCACAGCCCCGGCGCTCGAACCCGAGGAGAGCGAGGACGACCTGCACCGCAGCGCCGTGCTCGCCGTGCAGCTCGGCGCCCAGGACCAGCTGCGCCGCCTGCCCCGCAGCCGGCTGCTGGACCTGCTGCAGCGCTACCGCGACTGCCTCGAGCAGGCCGCCGAGCTGTACCAGGGCGAGCTGCACACGCTCAATGACGGCAGCAGCCTGATGCTGTTCCACAGCGCCGACAGTGGCGAGGACCACCTGACCCATGCGCTGTGCTGCGGCGAGCTGCTGCGCGCACTCGGCCATGCCCTGCAGATCGAAGTGGCCGACAGCGGCATCACCCTGCAGCTGCAACTGGGCCTGACCCTCGGCGACAGCCTCGCCGGCCTGGGCCAGGGCGGCCTGCTGCTGGACGACACCACCCAGAGCGCACTGGCGCTGAGCCAGCACAGCCGCAACCTGCTGCTGGTGGAGCGCGCCATCGCCGACGATGCGCTGGTTCGCCAACGCGCCCGCGTACGCCCCATCGCCAGCCCGGAAGGCGCCTGCTGCGTCGAGCGCCTGCTGGAACCCTACCCCTCGCTGCTGGAACGCCAGCTGGCCCACATGCACGACGCCGGGCGCCACTGAGCCCGGCAAGCCAAGGACAGGCGCCATGACCACCCTCATCACCCATCCCCTGCCCGTCCTCGCGGTGGGCATCGCTCTTGGCAGTCGCGTCATCCCACCGTGGCTGCTGCTGGCGGGGCTGTTCTTCGCCTGCCTGCCCGACGCCGATGTCGCCGCCTTCAAGCTCGGCATCGCCTACGCCGACGCCTTCGGCCACCGGGGTTTCAGCCATTCACTGCTGTTCGCCGCCTGCTGCGGCCTGTTCGGCGCCCTGATCCATCCGCTGCTGCGCTGCGGCCCCCTGAAGGCGGGCCTGTTCATCGGCCTCGCGACCCTCAGCCACAGCCTGCTCGACGCCATGACCGACGGCGGCCTGGGCGTGGCCTGGTTCTGGCCCTGGGACATGCAGCGCCATTTCCTGCCCTGGCGCCCCATCGAGGTGTCCCCCTTCATTGGCGGCTTCTTCACCCAGCGCGGCATCGACGTGCTGCTCTCCGAAGCCCGCTGGGTCGGCCTGCCCTGCCTGCTGCTGGCACTCGGCGGCCTCGGCGTACGGCGCCTGTTCGGCAGGCGCCCGGCCACCTGAAGCGCCATCGCCCAGGCATTCGACGACCCAACGCGAAACCAATAAAAAGCCCGCATTAAGCGGGCTTTTTCGTCGATCGGCGGCGATCAGAAGCGGAACACTTCCACATCGGTACGCACCGGTGCGGCCAGCGGGATCTTCGGAGGCGTCGGCCCGCGCGAGCGCGCCGGGGCGGCATTGGCCTTGCGAGGCTCCTCGGCGGCGGCCGTGGGCTGGCCCGCAAGCGGCTTGACCGCACCGGCCAGTTGTTCGGCCAACTGCTGCAGCAGCTGGCTCTGGGCACGGACCTGGTCGGCCGCGCTGCCGCTGTGGGGCTGCTCCAGGCGCACCAGGCGGCTGTCACGCAGCTGGCCGGCCTTGTCCAGCAGGCGCCACTGGGCCTCCAGCACGGCAGGCCGCTGGGGGCCGGAGTCGAGGCGGCTGATGGTCAGCAGGACCTGGATCTCGGGGGTGAAGCCGGGGGTGGAGGGCGCCAGCACCAGACGCTGGCTGTCCAGGCGCCAGGACAATTGGCGCAGCAGCAGTTGATCGATATCACCCGCCAGGCTGCCGGCCCAGCGACCATCGGTGGAGGCGGTGAGGCTGCCATCGGGCTGGCGCTGCAGCAGGGTTTCGCGCTGCAGGTAGTCGGCAACCGAAACCGGCCCGAGCAGGACGGCCATGCCGGCGGACTGGTCCGGCAGTTCGGCGGTGCCGCTATCGAGCTGGTACATGGGTACCGGTGCATTGTGAACGCAGCCACCCAGGCCCAGAAGGCTGGTGAACAGCGCCAACAAAGGAAGACGTTTCATCTTTCTCACCCAGGGCCACCATACGGCGACCCACAGTCGGATTCATTGATGTTCGGGGCGTTCGCCACAACCGCGCACGGCCCGAGGGGACATATCATCCGCCAATGTGATGGATGACTCCAGCCTCGGGCGTCGAATGGCAACCGACGGGCGGCGAGCGCCGATTCAGCCCTGGACTTCGACCAGCAGCGCGTCGACGCGCTGGAAACCGCGCGGCAGCTTGTTGCCACGTCGGCCCCGCTCGCCCTTGTAGTGCTCCAGGTCGTCGGCCTTGAGCGACAGGGTGCGCTTGCCGGCCTGGAGCACCAGGGTGGCACCGGCCGGCAACACGGCCAGGTCCGCCAGGTACTCCTCGCGACTGGCGACGCGATCGCCGGGGATGCCGATGATCTTGTTGCCCTTGCCCTTGGCCAGCTGCGGCAGATCGGCCACTTTGAACAGCAGCAGTCGCCCTTCGGTGGTGACGGCCGCCAGCCAATCCTCCTCCAGGCTCGACAGCGGCCTTGGCGGCACGACACGGGCGCCATTGGGCAGGCTGACCAGGGCCTTGCCGGCCTTGTTCTTGGCCTGCAGGTCCTCGCCCTTGACCACGAAACCGTAGCCGGCGTCCGAGGCGATCACATAGAGCGCGTCGTCCTCGGGCAGCAGCACGCATTCGAAGGTCGCCCCCGGCGGCGGGGCCAGGCGGCCGGTCAGCGGCTCGCCCTGGCCACGGGCCGAGGGCAGCGTGTGCGCCGCCAGCGAATAGCTGCGTCCGGTGGAGTCGATGAACACGGCGTACTGGTTCGAACGGCCGGGCGCGGCGGCCTTGAACTCGTCGCCGGCCTTGTAGGAAAGGCTGGTGGCATCGATCTCGTGGCCCTTGGCGGAACGCACCCAGCCCTTCTCCGACAGCACAACCGTGACCTTCTCGTTCGGCAGCAGGTCGTGTTCGGTCAGTGCCTTGGCTTCGGCACGCTCGACGATCGGCGAGCGGCGGTCATCGCCGTATTTCTCGGCGTCCTCGAGGATTTCCTTGCGCACCAGCTTCTTCAGCTTGGCTTCGCTGCCCAGCAGCGCCAGCAGCTTCTCGCGCTCCTTGGCCAACTCTTCCTGCTCGCCACGGATCTGCATCTCTTCCAGGCGGGCCAACTGGCGCAGGCGGGTCTCGAGGATGTACTCGGCCTGGACCTCGGTGAGCCCGAAACGCTCCATCAGCACCGGCTTGGGCTGGTCCTCGGTGCGGATGATGCGGATCACCTCGTCGAGGTTGAGGAAGGCGATCAGCCGGCCTTCCAGCAGGTGCAGGCGGTGCTCCACCTTGTCCAGGCGGAACTGCAGGCGGCGGCGCACGGTGCCGACGCGGAAGGTCAGCCACTCGGTGAGCAGGGTGCGCAGGTCCTTGACCTGGGGCTTGCCGTCCAGGCCGATGATGTTGATGTTCACCCGGTAGGTGGACTCGAGGTCGGTGCTGGCGAACAGGTGCTGCATCAGCGCCGCGTGGTCGACGCGACTGCTGGTGGGGATGATCACGATGCGGCAGGGGTTCTCGTGGTCCGACTCGTCGCGCAGGTCGGCGATCTGCGGCGCCTTGGAAGGCTTGGCCTGCATCATCGCGGCGATCTGCTCCAGCACCTTGGCACCGGAGACCTGGTGCGGCAGCGCGGTGACGACGATGTCGCCGTCCTCGACGTGGTAGACGGCACGCATGCGCACCGAGCCACGGCCGGTCTCGTAGATCTTCAGCAGGTCGGCGCGCGGCGTGATGATCTCCGCCTCGGTCGGATAGTCCGGCCCCGGAATGTGCTCGCAGAGCTGCTCGACGGTCGCCTTGGGCTCGTCGAGCAGGCGCACGCAGGCGTTGGCGACCTCACGCAGGTTGTGCGGCGGCACATCGGTCGCCATGCCCACGGCGATGCCGGTGGTGCCGTTGAGCAGGATGTTCGGCAGGCGCGCCGGCAGCACGAGCGGCTCCTCCAGGGTGCCGTCGAAGTTCGGCCCCCAGTCCGCAGTGCCCTGGCCCAGTTCACTGAGCAGCACCTCGGAGTAGCGCGACAGGCGCGCCTCGGTGTAGCGCATGGCGGCGAAGGACTTGGGATCGTCCGGGGCGCCCCAGTTACCCTGGCCGTCCACCAGCGTGTAGCGGTAGCTGAAGGGCTGGGCCATCAGCACCATGGCTTCGTAGCACGCCGAATCGCCATGGGGGTGGAACTTGCCGAGCACGTCGCCCACGGTGCGCGCGGACTTCTTGTGCTTGGAGTCGGCGTCCAGGCCCAGTTCGCTCATGGCGTAGACGATGCGCCGCTGCACAGGCTTGAGGCCGTCGCCGATGTGCGGCAGGGCGCGGTCCATGATCACGTACATGGAATAGTTGAGATAGGCCTGTTCGGTGAACTCGGCGAGGGAGCGGCGCTCCACGCCTTCCAGGCTGAGATCGAGGGATTCGCTCATGCGTGCCTCACGGTGACATGTGTTGGCGCAGCACCAGGGTGCCGTCGCGCTGGGTGAATTCGAGTTGTTTGAGGGCGCTCATGCCGAGCAGCACCTCGTCGCCATCCATGCCGGGCGCGATGATCGCGGGCACGTCGGCGAGGACGATCTCCCCCAGCTGCAGCTCGCGCAGCCGGGTGCGATGGCCATTGCTGCGGCCATTCGCGGTGCTCAGGGTGATGGGCTCGCCCGGGACCAGGCCCAGCTCGTCGGCCAGGGCCTCGGGAACGGCCACGGCGGTGGCGCCGGTATCCAGCAGGAAGGTCACCTGGCGACCATCGATGCGCCCGTTCATCAGGTAGTGCCCCTGTCGGCTGCTGGCCAGGCGCACCTCCACGTAGCCGTCGCCGCGCAGGGACTCCGGCACCTGGTTGGGGTTGCGCTGGCCGTCTTCCCAGCGACCGAAGAAGTGCGTGGCCAGGAGCATGGCGATGCCCCAGGCGAGGATCAGCATGACCCTGCCTGCACGCTTGCCCGGCGCCTGCTCGCTCATGGCTGTTCCCAGCCGCCGCTCGGTTTGGCGAAGCGCCAGACGATCGGTCGCTGTTCGCCGTCGGCCCGGGTCTTGTCGCCGTTGTCGAGCACGATCCAGGCGCCCTCGGCATCGACCCACAGGCCTTCGGCCATGCCCCAGTCGGCGTCGTAGCGACGCGGCTCGGCCAGTGCCTCGGCGGCGAAGGACCAGCACCGCTCGACGCTGCCCTTGCTCGGATCGCGGCGGCAGATGCGGTGGGCAAGGCGCTCCAGCGTGAACAGCTTGCCGTTGTGGAAGGCCAGGTCGGAGAAGTCCCTGGACATCGGCACGCCGCTGCCCAGGCCAGGCGGCGGGACATCCTCGCCGGCTTCGCTGAAGAGCACGCAGCCACCGGAGCAACCCCAGGTGGACTGCTTGCGGTGCAGCACCATCAGGCCACGCCGTTCGCGCTCTGCGCCGAGCCACAGGCGTTCACCGGAAGGTTCGACGGCGATGCCTTCCAGCAGGGCGTTGAAGTGCAGCAACATGCCGCTGGCGCGGGCCTGGCGGACCAGGCCCTCCGGCAGGCGCAACCAGTCGGCGCTGCCGGCGTGCGGTACCTGCAGCACCGCCGCATGGGTTTCGCTCACCAGGTAGCGGTTGCCAGCGGCGTCGCAGGTGATGCCTTCGAAGTCCAGTTCGTTGCCGCGCACTCTGCTCATCGCCCAGTTGCGCACTCGAACGCCCCACGGCAGGCCGCTGGGTGGCGGTGGCGGGGCGACGAAGCGCTCGGCCTCGGCCTTGAGCACGCCTTCCGACGGCACCAGGCGGAACAGGCGGTCATCGACCCGGTCGGAGACCGCCAGCAGCTCCTTGCCACACAGGGCGATGCCGGAGAGGTTGCCCCCGGCGACACCGTCCACCGGGTACTCGGCGCTGAGCTTGAGTTCCTCGACCGGCGGGGCGGCCAACAGAGGCGAGGCGGTCAGCAGCAGGGCGATAAGGACGCTCGCCCTCACACCAGGACCTCGGCCAGGTTGCCCTTGGACTCCAGCCAGGACTTGCGGTCGCCGGCGCGTTTCTTCGCCAGCAGCATGTCCATCATCTCGTGGGTGCCTTCGCCATCTTCCAGGGTCAGCTGCACCAGACGCCGGGTGTTCGGGTCCATGGTGGTTTCGCGCAGTTGCAGCGGGTTCATCTCGCCCAGGCCCTTGAAGCGGGTGACCTGCGGCTTGCCGCGCTTCTTCTCGGCCGCCAGGCGATCGAGGATGCCATCGCGCTCGGCGTCGTCGAGGGCGTAGTAGATCTCCTTACCCAGGTCGATGCGGTACAGCGGCGGCATGGCCACGTAGACGTGCCCGGCTTCCACCAGCGGGCGGAAGTGACGGACGAACAACGCGCACAGCAGGGTAGCGATGTGCAGGCCGTCGGAGTCGGCGTCGGCGAGGATGCAGATCTTGCCGTAGCGCAGTTGCGCCACGTCGGGGGTGCCCGGGTCGACGCCGATGGCGACGGCGATGTCGTGCACTTCCTGGCTGGCGAGCACTTCGCCGCCATCCACTTCCCAGGTGTTCAGGATCTTCCCGCGCAGCGGCATGATCGCCTGGAACTCCTTGTCACGCGCCTGCTTGGCCGAGCCGCCGGCAGAGTCACCCTCCACCAGGAACAGTTCGGAACGCATCGGGTCCTGGCCTGCGCAGTCGGCCAGCTTGCCGGGCAGCGCCGGGCCCTGGGTGATCTTCTTGCGCTCGACCTTCTTGCCCGCCTTGAGGCGGCGGCCGGCGTTGCTGATGGCCAGCTCGGCCAGTTGCAGGCCCATGTCGGGGTGGGCGTTGAGCCAGAGGCTGAAGGCGTCCTTGGCGACGCCGGCGACGAAGGCGGCCGCCTCCCGGGAGGACAGCCGCTCCTTGGTCTGTCCGGAGAACTGCGGGTCCTGCATCTTCATCGAGAGGACGAAGGCGATGCGTTCCCAGACGTCTTCCGGAGCCAGCTTGACGCCACGGGGCAGCAGGTTGCGGAACTCGCAGAACTCGCGCATCGCATCCAGCAGGCCCTGGCGCAGGCCGTTGACGTGGGTGCCGCCCTGGGCGGTGGGAATCAGGTTGACGTAGCTTTCCTGCAGGGACTCGCCGCCCTCGGGCAGCCACAGCAGTGCCCAGTCGACGGCCTCCTTGTTGCCGGCCAGGCTGCCGACGAAGGGCTCGTCCGGCAGGCGCTGGAACTCGCTGACCGCGTCCACCAGATAGGAACGCAGGCCATCCTCGTAGTGCCACTCGATGCGCTCGCCGCTGGCCTTGTCCTCGAAGCTGACCAGCAGCCCCGGGCAGAGCACGGCCTTGGCCTTGAGCACGTGCTTGAGCCGGCTGACGGAGAACTTGTGCGAGTCGAAGTACTTGGCGTCGGGCCAGAAATGCACGCTGGTGCCGGTGTTGCGCTTGCCGACGGTGCCGATCACTTCCAGGTCGCTGGACTTGAAGCCGTCGGCGAAGGTCATGCGGTATTCGTTGCCATCGCGCTTGACGCGCACCTCGACCAGGGTCGAGAGGGCGTTCACCACCGAGATGCCCACGCCGTGCAAGCCGCCGGAGAACTGGTAGTTCTTGTTGGAGAACTTGCCGCCCGCGTGCAGCTTGGTGAGGATCAGCTCGACGCCGGGCACCCCCTCTTCGGGATGGATGTCCACCGGCATGCCGCGGCCATCGTCGATCACCTCCAGCGAATTGTCCTCGTGGAGGATCACCTGCACGCTCTTGGCATGGCCGGCCAGGGCTTCGTCGACGCTGTTGTCGATGACTTCCTGGGCCAAGTGGTTGGGCCGGCTGGTGTCGGTGTACATGCCCGGGCGCTTGCGCACCGGGTCGAGGCCGGAAAGGACTTCGATGGCGTCTGCGTTGTAAGCGTTCTGCTGGGCCATGGGGTCTCTTCGTCAAAGGGTGGAAAAGTCGATATCCCGCCACAGACTGGCGGGAAAACCGGCGTACGCCAGCAGGGCCGGCAGGTGGGCAGGGAAATGCTGGAAACCATGGTCGCCACCGGCCTCGATGCGCAGGGCACAGGCACGGTAGTAGCGCTCGGCGTGGCGGTAATCCAGGGTTTCATCGGCCGTCTGCAGCCAGACCTGGTAGCGGGCCGGGTCCTGCGGGGGCGCAACCTCCAGCTCGGCCAGGGCATCCACGTGCGCCTGCGTCAGCTCCCAGGTCTCGCCGCTGTAATAGTTCTTCTGCGGTCCCAGTTGGCCGTCGAACAACCGGTGCGGGGCCACCGCAGGGTTGATCAGTACGGCCCTGAGCCCGTGCCGCTCGGCCAGGAGGGTCGCATAGTAGCCGCCCAGTGAGCTGCCGACCAGCACCGGCCGCCCCAGCTCGGCGAGGGCCGCTTCGAGCTGGGCGATGGCCTCACGCGGATGATGATGCAGCGCCGGGACGCGCAGTCGCCCGGCCAGGCCCAGGCGCTGCATGAGCGCGGCGAGCTGGCGCGCCTTCTGCGATTCGGGCGAGCTGTTGAAACCGTGGATATAGAGAAGGGAGGGCTGTTCGGTCGACACGCGGCATCCTGGCAAGTCTGGCGGGCAAGCTGTACTTCTTGCCGTGCCGCAGCGCTAAGGTCAATAACCTTTGACGCTGTAATCCACTTCGAAGTCGATACCGGTGACCCGCGATACGCCGGTTTCCAGCACGCCATCGGCCTGCAGGCGCAGCCAGCGATAACCCGGCGCCTCGGTGTCGACCTGGAATTCCTCGCTGCCCGGCGCGAACTGCACGCAAGTGGAAGGCGAGGCCAGCAGGCGCACGCCATTGCGCATCTGGTCGAACTCCTGGTGCACATGGCCCCAGAGCACGGCACGCACCTGCGGAAAACGGTCCAGCACGGTGAACAGGGCGTCCGGGTTGCGCACGCCGATGGGGTCCATCCAGCGGCAGCCGATCGGCACCGGATGGTGGTGGAAACTGATCAGCACGTGCTTGTCCGACGCCTCGCTCACCGCCCGCTCCAGCAGCGCCAGCTGTTCCGGCGGCAGGTGCCCGGGAACGGCGCCACCGATGGTGGAGTCCAGCAACACCACGCGCCAGGCGGGGAAATCGATGATCGGGTCGAGCAGCTCGGTGCCGGCACAGACCTGCTCCATCACCTGGACTTCGTCGTGGTTACCCGGGAACCAGCGGCTGTCGGCGGGGATCACCGCGCAGAGGTCGCGGAAACGCTCGTAGGATTCGACGCTGCCATCCTGGGACAGGTCCCCGGTGGCCAGTACCAGGTCGATATGCGGCTGCTCTTCCAGCACCCGCTCGATCACCCGCTGCAGGCTGTCGGCCGTGTTCATGCCCAGGAGTCGTCCGTCCTCTTCGGCAAATAGATGACTATCGGACAGCTGCACCAGCAGCACCGATGAATCAAAGGCGAGAGTGGACGCGCTCGACAAGGCGGTCTCCTTGGGCGGAATGAGATGAATTATGGTGGTTCAGGCGTGAAACGGTAAACCCGAGAAGCGGGACTGGATCACATTCGCGAGCGCCAGGAAATCGGCAGGGAGCGGATTTTCTAGAGCACGGGCTCCAGTTCGTGGCCACAGGCCAGGCAATGGCTCAGCCATTCGCCGAGGAAGACATTGAGCTGGCTCTTCTCGTCGGGCTGGTGCATGTCGGCGTTCGGATAGGGGTAGAAGCTGCGCAGCCGCCGTGCATTCTCGGCCCCGACCACCTCGGCCATGCGCGCATCGTGGTAGACGCGCACCTCCAGCTGCGGCGAGGGCAGCCAGGGCAGGCTGAGCTCCTGCCGCACCTTCAAGGTGGTGGTGTACGGGCAGGCTTCGACCACCTCCAGCGCCAGCACGCCCACCAGCCGCTCGCCCTGGCTCAGGGCCACGCGGCGCGAGGACTGGACCTCGCGCATCTGCGGCAGCAATCGCATCAGCCGGGCGTAGTTCGCCTCGCAGGCCGCTTGCAGCCCGACGAGGTCCACCCGGTAGCGATCGCGCAACAGATTCACGTCCACATCCCCCGTACTTCATCCCGGTTCAGTGCCAGCCATTGCAGGGCGATGATGGCCGCGGCGTTGATGATGCGTCCGTCACGCAACGCAGCCAGCGCATCGGCGAAGGACAGCACGTGGACGCGGATGTCCTCGCCCTCCTCGGCCAGACCGTGCACGCCACCGGCGCCGCTGCTGTCGCAACGACCGACGTACAGGTGCACGTATTCGTCCGATCCCCCTGGAGAAGGATAATAGGCGGTGATCGGCCATAGCGACGTCAGCGTCAGGTCGGCCTCCTCGACGGCCTCGCGGCGCGCCACCTCGTCCGGCTCCTCGTCCTTGTCGATCAGCCCGGCCACCAGCTCCAGCATCCAGGGATTGGCGCTCTTCTGCATGGCGCCGACGCGGAACTGCTCGATCAGCACGACCTGGTCGCGTTGCGGATCGTAGGGCAGCACGCACACGGCATCATGGCGCACGAACAGCTCGCGGCTGAGCGTCGGCCCCATCTCCCCGGAGAACTGGCGATGACGCAGGTGCAGGCGATCCAGGCGGTAGAAGCCACGGAAGCACTCCTCGCGCTCGATGATCTCGACCGCGTCCGGCCCGGGTTTGAAGGTATCTATCATCTACGCCTCACTCGATCTGATGATCCCGCGTTTCGCGCATCCTACTCTGGCGATTCGCCTCGCGCAGCCTCTTTGCAGATGGATTTGCGGCTGGGATCATGCGCTCCTGCGAGCGAACTCGAACCGCCACCGGCAGTCGAAGCACGCAATCCATAACGACTCCCCACCCGATGACGAATTCAATCCCGATGCACAAGAAACTGCTCCTCCTCGGCTGCGCCCTCCTCCTCGGCGCCTGCCAGGCGCTGACGCCCGGCGACAAGGGCCTGGCCGTCAAGCGCGATGCCTGGGAACACCTCAAGCCCGGCTGCCAGGGCGACAGCTGCCCGCTGGTGAACATCGACGTCATCAGCTTTCCCGATCACCCGCAGCTCAGCGAGCTGGTGACCCAGCGCCTGCTGCGCATGACCGCCGACGCACCGGATGCACCGCTGCCGGCCTCGCTGCAGTCCTACGAAAAGGACTTCCTGCAGCGCGCCGAGCCCGGCTGGGCCAGCTACCTGCAAGCCAAGGTGCGGGAACAACGTGACCAATTGACCATCATCGAGCTGTCCAGCTACCTGGCCACCGGCGGCGCCCACGGCATGCCCGGGCGCGGGCTGATCAACTACGACCGCACACAGGACAAGGTGCTGACCCTGCGCGACATGCTCATCCCCGGCCAGGAAGCCGAGTTCTGGAAGCTCGCCGAGCAGGCCCACCAGCGCTGGCTGGCCGCCAACAAGCTGGACCAGGACCCGGAATACGCACGCACCTGGCCCTTCCAGCGCACCGAGCACATCGCCCTCGGCCGCGGCGCGCTGCTGCTCAAGTACGACGTCTACAGCATCGCGCCCTACGCGGGCGGCCACCCCGAGCTGACCATTCCCTACCCGCAGCTCAACGGGGTACTGAAGCCGCAATACTTCCCCGGCCGCGGCTGAGGGAGCCCAGCACGAACTGCAGCCCGCCGGCCAGCAGCAAGGCCGGCAGGGTCGCGCCCACCTCGGGCAGGAAGTTCGCCAGCAGGTGGTACACCGCGACGCCACAGAACCAGGCGGCCAGGGTGTCCCAACGCAGTGCGCGGCGCGGCGCCAGCTCCTCGCGACGGCGGCGCAGCACGAAGTGGTCCACCAGCACCACGCCGAACAGTGGCGCGAACACCGAGCCAATCAGCAGCAGGAAGTTCTGGTACTCGGCCAGCGGCGCGAACCAGGCGATCACGGTGCACGACGCGCCGATGGCCAGGGCCAGGCGTTCCACCTTCACCGGCACCAGGATGCCGCTGGAAACCGCCGCCGAGTGGATGTCGGCGAAGGCGTTCTCCGACTCGTCCAGCAGGATCAGCAACAGCGGGATACCCAGCCCGGCGCCAGCCAGCGCCAGCAGCAATGCGTTGACCTCACCGCTCGGCGCGAAGGCCAGGGTGTAAGCGACGCCCAGGCTCATCAGCCAGAAGTTGCCGAGGAAGAAGCCCACCGCAGTGCCGCCGAACACGCTGCGCGCGCACTTGCCGAAGCGCGAGTAGTCGGCGATCAGCGGCAGCCAGGACAGCGGCATGGCGATGGCGATGTCGAAGCCCAGGGCGAAGGGCAGCGAGCCGTCGCCGCTACGAGCCCAGATCGCGCCCAGGTCAGCCTTGTCGAACAGGTTCCAGGTCAGCCAGACGCAGGCGCCCAGCAGCAGCCAGATGCCCCACTTGCGCAGCACGCGACGCACGAAGGTGAGCGGGCCGGTCACCGCCAGCAGGGTCGCCAGCGCACCGAAGAACAGGGTCCATAGTGCCGGCGAGGCCAGCGCGCTACCCTCGCCCCAGGCACGGGTGGCCAGCAGGCTCGCGGCGTCACGCATGACGATGATCTCGAACGCGCCCCAGCCCACCAGTTGCAGGAGGTTGAGCAGCGCCGGCAGCACGGCGCCGCGCTTGCCCAGGGCCAGGCCGAGGGTGCCCATGGCCGAGAGGCCGGTGTCGCTGCCGATCACCGCCGCAGCGCCGAGCAGCAGCACGCCGACGGCTGTGCCGCAGGCGATGGCCGCCAGCGCCCCGGCCAGGCCGAGCCCCGGCGCCAGCAGCGCACCCAGCTGCAGCACCATCAGGCCGACGCCGAGGGAGAACCAGAGGGAGAACAGGTCGCGCGCGCCGAAAACGCGCTGGCCGGCGGGAACCGGCAGGGACGGCGAGTAGCTGGGGGTGGTCACGTTGAAGGCCCTGGAGAGTGGACGAAGAAGGCCCGGCGCAGTGCGCCGAGCCCGTGGGTGCAGCCACGAGGTCGGTCAGACCTGCTTGTAGATCACCGAGCCTTCGTCCTTGAAGCGCGCCGCCTGCTCCTGGAAGCCCGCCTCGATGGCCTGGCTCTCCTCGGAGAGGCCATTTTCCTTGGCGTAGTCGCGCACTTCCTGGGTGATCTTCATGGAACAGAACTTCGGCCCGCACATGGAGCAGAAGTGCGCCACCTTGGCCGAGTCCTTCGGCAGGGTCTCGTCATGGAAGGCGCGAGCGGTGTCGGGGTCGAGGCCGAGGTTGAACTGGTCCTCCCAACGGAATTCGAAGCGCGCCTTGGACAGGGCGTTGTCGCGGATCTGCGCGCCCGGGTGGCCTTTGGCAAGGTCGGCAGCGTGGGCGGCGATCTTGTAGGTGATGATCCCGGTCTTCACGTCATCCTTGTTCGGCAGGCCCAGGTGCTCCTTGGGCGTCACGTAGCAGAGCATGGCGCAGCCGAACCAGCCGATCATGGCGGCACCGATGCCGCTGGTGATGTGGTCGTAGCCGGGGGCGATGTCGGTGGTCAGCGGGCCCAAGGTGTAGAACGGCGCCTCGTCGCAGCACTCCAGCTGCTTGTCCATGTTCTCCTTGATCAACTGCATGGGCACGTGGCCCGGGCCTTCGATCATGCACTGCACGTCGTGCTTCCAGGCGATCTTGGTCAGCTCGCCGAGGGTCTCCAGCTCACCGAACTGCGCAGCGTCGTTGGCGTCGGCGATGGAGCCCGGACGCAGGCCATCGCCCAGCGAGAAGCTGACGTCGTAGGCCTTCATGATTTCGCAGATTTCCTCGAAGTGGGTGTAGAGGAAATTCTCCTGGTGATGCGCCAGGCACCACTTGGCCATGATCGAGCCGCCCCGCGAGACGATGCCGGTGACGCGCTTGGCGGTCAGTGGCACGTAGCGCAGCAGTACGCCGGCGTGGATGGTGAAGTAGTCGACGCCCTGTTCGGCCTGCTCGATCAGCGTGTCGCGGAACAGCTCCCAGGTCAGGTCCTCGGCGATGCCGCCGACCTTCTCCAGCGCCTGGTAGATCGGCACGGTGCCGATGGGCACCGGCGAGTTGCGAATGATCCACTCGCGGGTCTCGTGGATGTGCTTGCCGGTGGACAGGTCCATCACCGTGTCCGAGCCCCAGCGGATGCCCCAGGTCAGCTTGGCCACTTCTTCCTCGATGGAGGAGCCCAGGGCCGAGTTGCCGATGTTGCCGTTGATCTTCACCAGGAAGTTGCGGCCGATGATCATCGGCTCCAGCTCGGTGTGATTGATGTTGGCGGGGATGATGGCGCGGCCACGGGCGATCTCGTCACGCACGAACTCGGGGGTGATCACCGCAGGGATGCTGGCGCCGAAGCTGTGCCCGGCGTGCTGCTCCTTGAGCAGGCCGGCAGCGCGCGCCTCGGCCAGCTTCATGTTCTCGCGGATGGCGACGAACTCCATCTCCGGGGTGATGATCCCCTGGCGGGCGTAGTGCATCTGGCTGACGTTGCGCCCGGGCTTGGCCCGGCGCGGGTTGCGCACGTGGGCGAAGCGCATGGCGGTCAGCTCGGGGTTGGCCAGGCGCTCCTGGCCGAAGCTGGAGGACAGGCCGGCGAGCAGCTCGGTGTCGCCACGGTCCTCGATCCACTGCGAGCGGATGTCGGCCAGGCCCTTGCGCACGTCGATGGTCACGCTCGGATCGGTGTAGGGGCCGGAGGTGTCGTAGACCATCACCGGCGCGTTGATCTCGCCGCCGAAGGCGGTGGGGGTCACGTCCAGGCTGATCTCGCGCATCGGCACGCGGATGTCCGGGCGCGAACCCTGCACGTAGACTTTCTGCGAACGGGGGAAAGGCTGGATGGATTGCTGGTCGACCTGGGCGCTTTCGCTCAGGTTCGCTTGTTGTTTTGCAGTCATCGGCTAGCTCCTGGGTGATGTCGGAGCGAACCTGAGGGGCAGAGTGCACCGGGACCGGTGCCGAGAGGAACCTCCCAGGAATGCCGCAAGGCGCGGGAGGCGCATCTTGTTCCCTACGCAGGCCTTAACCTGATCAGGTTCAACGGGATCCGGAACTTTCCGATCTCAGCCTCCGATTCGAGGCACCCCGACAAGAACGGGGCCAGTCTAAACAAGCCCCTTCCACAAAACCAACCCCAAGGTCAGAAATAAATGACCAGCCCGTCCGAAACCGACGCACGGACCGCGTCACGCATTCATTGTTCCCGGCAAGCAACATAACGTGTTGCAAACTACACTGACCCCGCCATGGAGCCGTCTTGACCGCGTACCATGGCAGCCGTAGCCTTGCCCGACTCCACTGAATCTAGGATTGATCATGCTGCGCAGACTCTCACTGGCTGTTGCCGTGGCCTCCGCTTTCGCGGGTAGCGCCTGGGCAGCAGAGGCCCCGCTGTCAGCCAAGACGGATCTCGTGACCGTCTACAAGGACGCCGTAGACAACAACGCCGATCTCGCCGCCGCGCGCGCCAACTTCGAGGCCGTGCGCGAGGCCGTGCCCCAGGCCCGGTCCGGCCTGCTGCCGCAGATCAATGGTGGTGCCACCGCCAACGACACCCGCACCAAGCTCGACGAGCCGTCGGCCACCAGCTCGCGCAGCGGCATCGCCTACCAGGCCAGCCTGAGTCAGCCGATCTTCCGCGCCGACCGCTGGTTCCAGCTGCAGGCTGCCGAGGCCAGCACCGAGCAGGCCTCCCTGGAATTCTCCGCGACCCAGCAGAACCTGATCCTGCAGACCGCCGAAGGCTACTTCGCCGTGCTCCGCGCCCAGGACAACCTGGCCTCCACCAAGGCCGAGGAAGCGGCGTTCAAGCGCCAGCTCGACCAGGCCAACGAGCGCTTCGATGTCGGCCTCTCCGACAAGACCGACGTGCTGGAAGCCCAGGCCGGCTTCGACACCGCCCGCGCCAACCGCATCATCGCCGAGCGCAACGTGGATGACGCCTTCCAGGCGCTGGTCACCCTGACCAACCGCGAATACGCCTCCATCGAAGGCATCCAGCACACCCTGCCGGTGGTCGTGCCCGCGCCGAACGACGCCAAGGCCTGGGTCGACACCGCCGCCCAGCAGAACCTCAACCTGCAGGCCAGCAACTACGCCGTCGACGCCGCCGAAGAGACCCTGCGCCAGCGCAAGGCCGGCCACGCGCCGACGCTGGACGCCGTCGCCCAGTACCAGAAAGGCGACAACGACAGCCTCGGCTTCACCAACAGCGGCGCCAGCCCCGTGCGCTACGGCAGCGATGTCGAGCAGCGCACCATCGGCCTGCAGCTGAACATCCCGATCTACAGCGGCGGCCTGACCAGCTCCCAGGTGCGCGAGTCCTACCAGCGCCTGAACCAGACCGAGCAGCAGCGTGAAAGCCTGCGTCGCCAGGTGGTGCAGAACACCCGCAACTACCACCGCGCGGTGAACACCGACGTGGAGCAGGTTAAGGCCCGCAAGCAGTCGATCATCTCCAACCAGAGCGCCCTGGAAGCCACCGAGATCGGCTACCAGGTCGGCACCCGCAACATCGTCGACGTGCTCGATGCCCAGCGCCAGCTTTACAGCTCCGTGCGCGACTACAACAACGCGCGCTACGACTACATCCTCGACAACCTGCGCCTGAAGCAGGCGGCCGGCACCCTCAGCCCGTCGGACCTGGAAGCCCTCGCCAGCTTCCTCAAGTCCGACTACGACCCGGACAAGGACTTCCTGCCCCCGGACCTGGCCAAGGCCGCGGAAGCCAGCCTGAAGAACAAGGCCAACTACTGAGTCATCACTGTCCCATGAAAAAGCCCGGCTCGTGCCGGGCTTTTTCATGGGCGATCTCGGCATGACCTGACGAACGCCATCCACACCCGCCGATTGGCGGCCCGCGACCGGTATCAGACCCTGATACCATGAACAGCAAACAGTGCGGCACCCTCGAAGCGATCTTCGCCCGCCCCACGGCCCGAACTCTGGAATGGGTCCGCATCGAATCGCTTTTTCTCGCCCTCGGCGCCCTATCCATCGAAGGCAACGGTTCCCGTGTGCGCTTCGAGCTGAACGGCGTGGTCGCCAGCTTCCACAGGCCGCACCCGGAGAAGGAAGCCAAGCCTTACCAGGTCCGCGACGCCCGCTTCTTTCTCGAGCAAGCAGGAGTGACTCCATGAACGTGATGAACTGCAACGGCTACTCCGCCCGCATCGAGTACAGCGACGAAGACGGCCTGTTCATCGGCCACATCGCCGGCATCCGCGATGTCGTGGGCTTTCATGGCGAGTCGGTCCAGGAGCTGCGCGCAGCCTTCCGCGAAGCCGTCGAGGACTACCTCGCCACTTGCGCGAAGCTCGGGCGCGAACCGCAGAAACCCTACTCGGGGAAACTCAGCCTGCGCATCGAGCCGGACGTCCACGCCAACATCGCGACCAAGGCCGCGCTGGCCGGCATGAGCATCAACCAGTGGATCGCCGACACGGTCAGGCGCGCCGCCCAGGGCTGATCAATCCCGATAATCCGGCGCCACCCGTTCCAGCAACCTCAACAGCGCCTGCCACGCCAGGTCCATCGCATCCGGGTCGGTCAGTTCCCCCTCCGCCACCGGCCGTGCGGGCTCGTTGAACTGGCGCTGGGTGTGCTCGCAGACCTCGTGGGGCGGCAGCAGCAGTTCGCCACCGGCCTGGGCCGCCACCTGGATGTCGCAGGCCTTCTCCAGGTAGTACATGCGCAGGAAGGCCTGGGCCGGCGTCTCGCCGACCGTGAGCAGGCCGTGGTTGCGCAGGATCATCACCGGCTTGTCGCCCAGGTCCGCCACCAGGCGCTTCTGTTCGTCGAGGTTGAGCGCCACGCCTTCGTAGTCGTGGTAGGCGACGCGGCCGTAGAACTCCATGGATATCTGGTTCACCGGCAGCAGCCCGGCCGGTTGTGCGGCCACCGCGCAACCGGCGCGGGTGTGGGTGTGCAGCACGCAGCGGGCATCCTCGCGTGCTACATGGATGGCACCGTGGATGACGAATCCCGCCGGGTTGACCTTGTAGCCCGTGGGCTCCACCGGCCGCCCCAGCAGGTCGATCTTCACCAGGTCGCTGGCGCGGATCTCGTCGAACATCAGCCCATAGGGATTGATCAGGAAATGGTGCTCCGGCCCCGGCAAGCGCACCGAGATGTGGGTGAAGATCAGGTCGGTCATGCGGAAATGGGCGATGAGCCTGTAGCAGGCTGCCAGCTCCTGGCGCAGGACACGCTCCTCTGCGGTGCAGGACGAAGGCGGAAGCGGGGCGTGCAGGGGCGTCATGGCGATCTCCGTGGGAACTGGCGCAGGTTCGGCCGCCAGCGATGGCGGCCTCGGGAATGCAGGCAAGTATCACGCCGACCTAGCGCACCGCCCAGGCATTGAAACGCTCTTCGAGTTCCTCGCCGTGATCGACCCAGAACTCCACATCCATCGGCAGGCTCGCCGCCAAGGCCTGCGGGGTCGCCGGTATCCAGCGGGCCTGCTCCGCGTCCAGCGCGGCTGCGGCATCCCGGTTGGTCGGCCCGTAGGGAATGCGCTGGATGTAGGCCAGCTGAGGCTCCTTGCGATTGGCGAAGGCGATCAGTCGCTCGGCCCGCTGCGCATGCCGGGAGCCCTTGATGATCGCCCAGTAGTCCATGCCGTAGAGGCTGCCCGGCAGGACCAGGTCGAGGTTGCGCCCCGCCCGATGAGCCGCCGCCACGCGTCCCGAATAGGACGAAGTCATCACCACGTCACCCGCTGCCAGCCATTGGGCGGGCTGGGCACCGGCCTCCCACCACTGGACCTGCGACTTGATCTGGTCGAGCTTGGCGAAGGCCCGGTCGACGCCACCCGGGCTGGCCAGCACCTTGTAGACCTCTCCCACCGGCACACCGTCGGCCAGCAGGGCGAACTCCAGGTTGTAGACCGCACGCTTGCGCAGCCCGCGCTTGCCGGGGAATTTCTCCAGGTCCCAGAAATCGGCCCAGGAGGTCGGCGGGGATGGCAGCCGGTCGGCGTCATAGGCCAGGGCGACACCCCACACCAGCGCGGCGGAACCACACTCCTGGGCGGCATCGTCGACCAGCCGGTCGCGCCCGCCGATACGCTGCCAGTCCAGGCGCTCGAACAGACCGCTCTCACAGCCCCGCACCAGATCGGGCCCTTCGATCTGCACCAGGTCCCAGTCGACGTGGCCGGTATCGGCCATCACGCGGATGCGCGCCATCTCGCCGTTGTATTCGCTCTGGATGATCGGCTTGCCGTCCTCGGCCGCGAAGGGTTTGAAGAAGGCCTCGTCCTGGGCCTTCTGGCCGTCACCTCCATAGCCGACCACCACCATGTCGGGGGCACCTTGAGCCGCGAGGGCATGCGCCAGCAGGGCGAAGAGGAGGACGAGGCGAGGCAGGCCGGTCGAGTGACGCGGAAAGTCGTGTCGCATGGTGTTTCTCCCATTGTTCTTGTTGTACGGGGATGGCCCGTCGAGGGGCAGGGATCACGCTAGATGCGCACCAGTAAAAAAACAAGTTGATTTTTTACCATGGATAAACAAGTAATGAATTCATAAGAACTCCAGCAACCCCGCGAGGATTGCCATGCACGCCTTTCCCCACCTGTTCGAACCCCTGCAGATCCGTGGCAAGCGCCTGAAGAACCGCATCATGTCCAGCGGGCACGACACCAGCCTGCCCACCGACAACCGGGTCAACGACGCCCTGGTCGCCTACCAGCGCACCCGCGCCGAAGGTGGCGTGGGCCTGATCGTGCTGCAGGTGGCGGGGGTTCATGACAGCGCCCGCTACACCTCGCACGTGCTGATGGCCACCGAGGACGCCTGCATCGCGGGCTATCGCGAACTGGCCGAAGCCTGCCATGCCCACGGCACCCTCGTGCTGTCGCAGCTGTTCCACCCTGGACGAGAGATCATGGAGACCGCCAGCGGCCTGCTGGCGGTGGCCTACGCCCCGTCCGTAACCCCGAACGAGCGCTTCCGCGTCATGCCCCGTGCGCTCGACCAGGGGATGATCGACGAGATAGTCGCAGGCTACGGCGCCGCCACCCGCCGGCTGCGCCAGGCCGGCCTCGACGGGGTGGAGGTGGTGGCCAGCCATGGCTACCTGCCGGCGCAGTTCCTCAACCCCCGGGTCAACCGCCGCGAGGACGGCTACAACGGCGACCTCGGGGCCCGCCTGCGCTTCCTTCGCGAGATCCTCGCGGCGGTGCGCCTGGCCGGGGGCGAGGACTTCATCGTCGGCCTGCGCATCTCCGCCGACGAGCGTGATCCCCAGGGCCTCAGCGAAGACGAGTCACTGCAGGCGGTACTCGCCCTGGAGCAGGAGCTCGACTACGTGCACCTGGTGGCCGGTACGTCCGCGTCCTTCGGCGGGGCCGTGCACATCGTCCCGCCCATGGCAGTGGAGCCGGCCTACCTCGCACCGACCGCTGGCGGATTCAAGGCGCGCCTGGGCATCCCGCTGTTCGTCACCGGGCGCATCAACCAGCCCCAGGAGGCGGAACGGATCATCGCCAGCGGCCAGGCCGACGTCTGCGGCATGACCCGGGCACTGATCTGCGACCCACTGATGCCGGAGAAGAGCGCCAGCGGCCGGGTGGATGACGTGCGCGCCTGCATCGCCTGCAACCAGGCCTGCATTGGCCATTTCCACAAGGGCTACCCGATCTCCTGCATCCAGCACCCGGAAACGGGCCGCGAGCTGCGCTACGGCCAGCCCCGCATGACCCGCAGGGCGCAGCGGATCATGGTGGTCGGCGGCGGCCCGGCAGGCATGAAGGCCGCTGCAGTCGCCGCGCAACGGGGCCATGAGGTGACCCTCTACGAAGCGAGCACGCAGCTCGGCGGCCAGGTGCTGTTGGCGCAACTGCTGCCCCGGCGCAGCGAGTTCGGCGGCGCGGCCACCAACCTGCAGCGGGAGATGGAGCTGGCTGGCGTGAAGGTGGTGCGCAGCACCCGCGTCGACCGCGCATTCGTGGAACGCGAGCGGCCTGACCAGGTGATCATCGCCACCGGCGCACGGCCCTACTGGCCGGATATCGAGCGCGACGGTGAACTGCAGGTGGTGGATGCCTGGCAGGTGTTGAAGGGGGAGGTGCAGGTCGGCCGCTCGGTGCTGGTGGCCGACTGGCGTTGCGACTGGATCGGCCCCGGCATCGCCGAGCGCCTGACCCGCCAGGGCCATTCGGTGAGGCTGGCGGTGAATGGCACCCATTGCGGTGAAAGCCTGCCGCTCTACGTGCGTGACCAGATGGCCGGAGAACTGCACCGCCTCGGGATTGCGATCACCCCTTACACGCGCCTCTACGGCCACGACGACAGCACGGTGTACATGCTGCATGCGGCCAGCGGCGAGCCGCTGCTGTTCGAGGACGTCGACACCCTGGTGCTGTGCCAGGGCCACCAGCCGCTGGACGAGCTTGGCGCAACGCTGGACGGCCTGGTGCCCTTCCAGCGCATCGGCGACTGCCTGGCCGCGCGCACGGTGGAAGAGGCGATATTCGAGGGGCTGCAGGCGGCCTGGGAAATCTAGGGCGCGAGGGGCACGCCGCTGCTTTACAATGCCGCGTTCGCGCGGGGCCAGCCCTCCGCCCAGCCCCAAGGACCGGAGGGATCATGAGCCCCAGCCTGCCGCCGCCCGGCACCGCCAATGCGCCCGAGAGCCAGTTCCTCGGCACGCGCATCCGCGCCTTGCGCAAACGTCGCGACATGACCCTCGCCGAGCTGGCCGAACAGAGCTCGCTGACCGCCGGCTACATCAGCCAGCTGGAACGCAACCTGGCCTACCCTTCGATCCCCGCACTGTTCAATATCGCCCGCAGCCTGGGCGTCACCATCCAGTGGTTCTTCGCCAGCGAAGCACCCACGGCCGAAGCGGACAAGGGCTATGTGGTACGCAAGAACAGCCGCATGAGCGTGCATTACGACGACGGCATCATCGACGAGCTGCTCAGCCCGCAGCCGAGCCGCTCGCTGGAAATCCTCCATTCCCGATTCCCTCCCGGCACCTACAGCGAAGAGAGCTACAGCCATGAAGGCGAGGAAGCCGGCTACGTACTCAGTGGCGAATTCGAGCTCTGGGTCGGTGAGCGGCATTTCCTGCTGGCCGAAGGCGACAGCTTCTCCTTCTCCAGCCAGGAACCCCACCGCTACGGCAACCCTGGCGACAGGGACACGCTGATCATCTGGATCATCACCCCGCCGACCTTCTGAGGCCCCGGGCTCACCCCAGCAGGCGGGCGAGCCCCGCAAGCAGGCGCTCCAGGGCCCCCTGGTTGGCCCGCAGCACCGCCAGCCCGGCGTCGTGCATGCGGGTTGCGGCAGCGCTGTCGCGCCACAGGCTGGCCACGGCGCTCTCAAGCGCTTCGGCGTCGGCCACTTCGACCAGGGCGCCGTTGTCGCGCAACTGCGCGGCGATATCGAGGAAATTGAACAGGTGCGGGCCGCTGAGCACCGGCTTGCCCAGCGCGGCCGGCTCCAGCAGGTTGTGCCCGCCGTTGGGCACCAGGCTGCCGCCGACGAAGGCGATGTCGGCCAGGGCGAAGAGGAACAGCAGCTCGCCCATGGTGTCCCCGACCAGCACCGAGTCGCTCGCCGTCAGCGTCTCGCCGCTGGAACGGCGCACGGCGGAGAAGCCTTCACGGCGGCACAGCTCGAACACCGTGTTGAAGCGCTCCGGATGGCGCGGCACCAGGATCAGCAGCGCGTCGGGGCGCTCGGCCAGCAGTTGGCGGTGAGCCGCGAGGATGATCTCGTCCTCCCCCGCGTGGGTGCTGGCGGCGATCCAGACCGGGCGCCGCATGGCGCCCCACTGCTCACGCAGGGCCGCAGCACGGACGGGGAGCTCCGGGTCGATGCGCAGGTCGAACTTGATCGAGCCGGTCACCGCCACCGCCTCGGGACGGGCGCCCAGGCTGCGGAAGCGCTCGGCTTCGGCCTCGGTCTGCACCGCGAGCCAGCTCAGCTCGGCGAGCATGGGCGCGGTCAGCTTGTGGAAGCGTGCGTAGCCACGGGCGGAACGCTCGGACAGCCGCGCATTGGCCAGCACCACCGGCACGCCACGCCTGTGGCACTGGTGGATGTGGTTGGGCCACAGCTCGGTTTCCATGATCACCGCCAGCTTCGGTTTCAGCAGGCGCTGGAAGCGCGCCGCCGCCCAGGGCAGGTCATAGGGCAGGTAGCAGTGCTGCACCTGGTCGCCGAACATCGCGCGGATGCGCTCGGAGCCGGTGGGGGTCATGCAGGTGACGGTGATCGGTAACTGCGGGTGGCGTTCGCGCAGGGCGCGGATCATCGGCGCCGCGGCGATGCTCTCGCCCACGGATACCGCGTGGACCCAGATGCCGCCCGGTTGCAGGGGCGGCAGGCCGAAGGCGAAGCGCTCGGCGATGCGCCGGGCATAGGCCGGCGCGCGCCAGGCGCGCCAGGCCAGGCGCAGGGCGATGAGGGGCAGGCCGAGGTGGAACAGCAGGGTATAGAGGGTGCGATTCATGGGCGCGGAGCTTATCAGAGCGACGGCGCAGGATCAGCCGATCGCCTTGAGGTGCTCGGCGAAGCAGTCGGCCAGCCACAGCGCCGCCGGGCCCAGTGACTCGTCGCGGCGGCAGACCAGCTCCACCACCAAGGGCGGCGGCGTCCAGTCGCTGCTCAGTTCCACCAACTGGTTCTGGTAGGTCGGGTACTGCACCACATGGCGCGGCAACCAGGCCCAGCCGAGGTTGCGCATCAGCAGCTCGGCCATGGTGTAGAAGCTGTCGGTGCGCCAGATCGAGGGACTGAGCTGCTCGCCGCCGGGGTAGCGGCTGTCCTGCGGGGCCATCAGCAACTGGCGGTGGCGGGCCAGTTCGCGACGGTCGACATGTGCCACACCCGCCAGGGGATGACCGACGCCGCAGACCGTGACCATCTCGATGGTGCCCAGGCGCTGGCGCTCCAGCGCCTCGGGCATCTGCTCGTGGTGGAACAGCAGGCCCAGGTCGGCGCGGCGCTCCAGCAGCTTGCGCGCCACGTCACCCTGGGCGCCGCTGGCCAGTTGAACTTCCAGCAGGGGGAACGCCTTGGCCAGCGCTTCCAGGCTGTCGAGCACCGGTTGGTAGGGCATGGCCTCGTCCTGGGCCAGGCGCAGGCGCACCTCTTCACCGCGCACCAGCCCGAGCGCGCGCCCCTCCAGGCGCTGGCACTGGCGCAGGACCTCGCGGGCCTCCTCCAGGAGGGTGCCGCCGGCTGCAGTGAGGCGCGGCTGGCGGCCGCTGCTGCGCTCGAACAGCGTCACCCCGAGATCGGCCTCCAGCATGGCGATGGAGCTGCTGACCGCCGACTGCGCCCGGTTGAGCCGACGCGCCGCCGAGGAAAACGACTGGCCTTCGGCGACGCTGACGAACAGGCGGATCTGCTCAAGGTTCCACTGCATGACCTATCTCCATTACAGATGGGTAATCACTTTATCCCATCATCGCGGCGGCTAGAATCGGCAGCCGGAAAACCCAGGAGGCCACCATGACCGGCTATCTCTACCTCGCCATCGCCATCACCGCCGAAGTGATCGCCACCACCTCCATGAAAGCCCTCGACGGCTTCAGCAAACCCCTTCCGCTGCTGGTGGTGGTCGGCTACAGCATTTCCTTCTGGATGCTCAGCCTGGTGGTCAAAAGCATCCCGGTGGGTATCGCCTATGCGATCTGGGCGGGCCTCGGCATCGTCCTGGTGAGCATCGCCGCGGTCTTCCTCTACCAGCAGAAGCTGGACATCCCGGCCATGCTCGGCATGGGCCTGATCGTCTCGGGCGTCGTGGTGATCCAGCTGTTCTCCGGCAGCACCGGCCACTGATCCACGTCAGCCCCGCCTCACGGCGCGCGTTATACTGCGCGCCGGTTTTCTTCGAGGCAGCTTCCATGTCCCAGGTTCTCAACACCGACGTCCTCATCGTGGGCGGCGGCGTCGCCGGCCTCTGGCTCGCGGCACGCCTGCGCAGCCAGGGCTTCGCCACCCTGCTGGTGGAGAACGCCAGCCTCGGCGGCGGGCAGAGCGTGAAGTCCCAGGGCATCATCCACGGTGGCGCCAAGTACGCCCTGCACGGCGCGCTGACCGGCGCCTCCGAAGCCATCGCCGACATGCCGCGCCGCTGGCGCGAGGCCCTGGCCGGCAACGGCGAGCTGGACCTGCGCCCGGTGCGCCTGCTGTCCGACGCCCACTACCTGTGGTCGCCCGGCTCCCTGGCCGGCAACATCACCAGCTTCTTCGCCAGCAAGGCGGTGCGCGGCCGCGTCGACCAGGTCAAGGGCGAGGCCCTGCCCCCGGCCCTGCAACACCCGAAATTCAAGGGCAAGGTCTATCGCCTCGCCGAACTGGTGCTGGACGTGCCGAGCCTGATCCAGCGCCTGGCCGAGCTCGCCGGCGACGGCCTGCTGGCCGGGCGCAGCATCGAACCGCTGCGCGAGGGGGATGAGCTCGTCGGCCTGGTGGTCGACGGTCGCAGCATCCGCGCCCAGCGCATCGTGCTCAGCGCCGGTGCCGGCAACGAGGCGCTGCTGCAGGCCCTCGGCATCCAGCAACCGGCCATGCAGCGCCGCCCGCTGCACATGGTGATGGTCAAGGCGCCCGGGCTGAAACCGCTCTACGCCCACTGCCTCGGCGGCGGGCCCAAGCCGCGCGTCACGGTCACGACCCATCCCGCCGCCGATGGCCAGTGGGTCTGGTACCTGGGGGGCGACATCGCCGAAGCCGATGGCGTGGCGCGCACCGAGGCGGAGCAGATCGCCGCGGCCGAGAAGGAGCTGCACGACCTGCTGCCCTGGATCGACCTGAGCGCCGCCCAATGGGCGACCCTTCGCGTCGACCGCGCCGAGCCGGTGCAGACCGGCCTGGCGCGCCCGGACAATGCCTTCCTCGCCGACCAGGGCCGCCTGCTGGTGGGCTGGCCGACCAAGCTGGCGCTGGCGCCCGACTTCGCCGACCGGGTGATCGCCGCCCTGGAGCGCGACGGACTACGGCCGACGCAGCCCGCCGCCCTGCCCGGGCTGCCGCGCCCGAGCCTGGCGCAACCGGTCTGGGAGGAACTGCTGTGATCCAGAGCAGCCTGCATCACCTGCACCGCCCCCTGGGCGATACCGGCCTGATCGTCTCGCCGCTGGGCCTGGGCACCGTCAAGCTGGGCCGCGACCAGGGCGTCAAATACCCCTCGGGCTTCACCATCCCCGATGACGACGAAGCCGGCCGCCTGATCGGCCTGGCCCATGAGCTGGGCATCAACCTGATCGACACCGCGCCAGCCTATGGGCGCAGCGAGGAGCGCCTCGGCCCGCTGCTGCGCGGCCGGCGCCAGGACTGGGTGATCGTCAGCAAGAGCGGCGAGGAGTTCGAAGCGGGCCGCTCCAGCCACGACTTCAGCCCGGCGCACACCCGCCGCTCGGTCGAGCGCAGCCTGAAGCGCCTGGAGACCGACTACATCGACCTGCTGCTGCTGCACTCCGATGGCGACGACCTGCGCATCCTCCGCGAGAGCGGCGCCTACGAGACACTCGCCGAGCTCAAGCGCGAGGGCAAGATCCGCGCCTTCGGCCTTTCCGGCAAGACCGTGGAAGGCGGCCTGCTGGCGCTGGAGCGCGGCGACTGCGCGATGGTCACCTACAACCTCGCCGAACAGGGCGAGAAGCCGGTGCTGGACTATGCTGCCAGTCACGCCAAGGGCATCCTGATCAAGAAGGGCCTGGCCAGCGGCCATGCCTGCACAGGGGCCGGCGTCGACCCGGTGAAAGCGAGCTTCGAGCTGATCTTCGGCCACCCCGGGGTCGGCAGCGCCATCATCGGAACCATCAATCCGCTGCACCTGTCCCATAATGTCGCGACGGCCGCCGAGGTGCTGCAAGGCCGTCCCTAGAGCGCCGCAACTGCGGCCGACCCCGACGCAAGAAGGAGCCGACATGCCGCGAATCCTGGCCCGTAAAGACCCGGGGGCCTTCAAGACCCTGCCCCTCCACGTCGAAGCCACCCCCGACGGCCTGACCTACCAGGCCCTTGGCCTGCCGCTTAACTTCACCCAGATGCTGGAACGCCGTCGACGCCCGGTGGAGGTCGCCGACAATCAGCGCTTCGCCGTCGAGCTGGCCAACCTGGGCGTCTCCGTGCGCCTGACCCTGGAGCTGCAGGGGCGCGAATACTGGGTGCTGGTGCGCCAGCGCCGTCTGGATCGCGGCGACACCGTGCTCAAGCTGATCTCCGGCTACGTACCGGCCCATGAACTCAACCTGCCGCTGCTCACCGCCATCCAGGAAGTGGCCGAGGAATGCCTGATCGAGACGCCGGACGGCTGGCTCGGCGGGCGCTTCGCCGACACCTGGCTGCCGACGCCCTACCAGCGCCAGTTGCACTACCGCGAAGCCAGCCACTTTCGCCTCAGCCCCCTGTCGGGCGCCGCACGCCCGGTGCAGACCGGCAGCCTGACGCTGCTGGAGCGCCCGCGTGCCTATGTGCACCTGCCCACCGCTTCGTTGCAGCTGGTCTACGACATGAGCCTGGAGCTGCCGCGCGATGCCCGCCAGGTGAGCTTCTTCCATGTAGACGAGAGCCTGCACGACGGCGAACTGGTTGCCGCCCTCGAACGTCGCCGCCCGGACATCTACCTGCTGCCCCGCGACCATGGCAAGCCCACCGGCGAGCTGCTGACCCTGCGTAACGGCGAGTTCAAGCCAGCCAGCACCCGGGGTGTCTGGCTTTCGGAAAGCTTCGCCGAACAGGACGGCTGGCTGGTGCGTGACGAACGCATCCGCTGGAAGGACTGGCTGGCCCGCGTGGGCACCGCCGAACGGAGCAGGCGCCTGGCCTGCTGAAGGTCCGAGGATCGAGCCCCGCGCTCGCCCGGGTGACGGCCCGTTCACCAGCCCCAACGCCGCATGCAGCGAGGGCGAGCGCCGTGATATGCCCTCAGGCGCCGCAAAAAAGAACCCCGCCGGAGCGGGGCCAATCGGGCACTACAACAGAATCACTTGAGCTCGCTGGAGCTCTTGCCCAGCAGGCGGCGGGCGACGATCAGCAACTGGATCTGCTGCGTCCCCTCGAAGATGTCGAGGATCTTCGAATCCCGCGCCCACTTCTCCAGCAGCTCGTCCTCGCCATACCCCAGCGCGCCGACCAGTTCCACGCACTTGAGCGTCACCTCGTTGGCCACGCGCCCGGCCTTGGCCTTGGCAATGGAGGCCTCCTTGGAGTTGGGCAGCTTGTTGTCCGCCATCCAGGCAGCCTTGAGGGTCAGCAGGCGCGCGGCCTCCCACTCGGCCTCCAGCCGGTAGAGGGTGGCTTCGGCGTGGGTCACGCGGAGCAACGGCTTGCGGTAGTCGAACGTGCAGCCGGCCTTCTTCAGCAGCTCACGGGTACGGTCCAGCGAAGCCTTGGCCACGCCGATGGCCATGCCGGCCACCAGCGGACGGGTGTTGTCGAAGGTTTCCATGACCCCGGCGAAACCCTTCTGTACATCGATCTCCGCGTTGCCCAGCAGGTTGGCCGCCGGCACCCGGCAATCGCTGAAGCTGATCGACGCCGTGTCGGATGCCTTGATGCCCAGCTTCTTCTCCAGGCGGGTGACGCTCATGCCCGGCGTGCCCTTCTCCACCACGAAGGACTTGATCGCCGCGCGGCCCAGGCTCTTGTCCAGGGTCGCCCAGACCACCACCGCATCGGCGCGCTCGCCGGAGGTGACGAAGATCTTCTCGCCGTTGAGCACGTAGTGGTCGCCATCCTTCACCGCCGTGGTGCGGATGGCGGCCGAGTCCGAACCGCAACCCGGCTCGGTGATGGCCATGGCCGCCCAGGTGCTGCCGAAGCGCTTGAGCTGCTCCTCGTTGGCCACCGCCGCGATGGCGGCGTTGCCCAGCCCCTGGCGCGGCATGCCCAGCAGCAGGCCGACATCGCCCCAGCAGAGCTCGATGACACCCAGCAGCGCCGAGAGATTGCCGCCGTTGCGCACGCCCTCCTCCGCCTGGCCGCTGCCGCGCTTGCTGGCGGACGTGGCGCCGACGGCGTCGGGGGAGCCGGCGTTCATGCCGTCCAGCAGGGCGGCGAGCAGGTCCAGCTCCTTGGGGTAGGCGTGCTCGGCCTTGTCGTACTTGCGGGAGATGGGGCGGAAGTAGTTGGCCGCCACCTGGTGCGCCTGGTTGGCCAGGCCACGGAATTTCTTCGGGGTTTCAAGGTTCATAGTCATCCCCTCAAAGGTGCAAGCCGCCGGCCATGATGGCCACGGCGCGGAGGTCGCGGTACCAGCGCTCGGCCGGGTGCTCCTTGGTGAAGCCATGGCCGCCCAGCAGCTGCACCGCGTCGGTGCCGATCTTCATCGCCTTCTCGGCGCACAGCAGGCGCGCCAGGTAGGCCTCGCGCTGGAAGGGCTCGCCACGCTCGGCCCGGGCGCAGGCGCGCCAGACCATCATGCGCATGGCATCCAGCTCGATGGCGATGTCCGAGACCATGAAGGCGACACCCTGGCGGTGGCTGATGGGCTCGCCGAAGGCGACGCGCTCGTTGCAGTAGGTGACGACGTAGTCCAGCGCCGCCTGGCCGGTGCCCAGGGCCAGGGCACACCAGGCGAGGGTGGTGAAATCGAGAAAGCGCGGGTAATCGAAGTCGGCGGCGGCCAGGCGGTTCTCCGTCGGTACCTTGACGCCCTTCAGCAGCACCCGCGCCGTCGAACAGGCCTTGAGCCCCATGGCGGGCTCGGCCTGGCGCTCCAGCCCCCTGGCGCCGCCCTCGACGAGGAACAGCGCCGGGCCATTCTCGGCCTCGGCGGCGACGATCAGCTGGCTGGCATTGAGCCCTTCGAGCACCAGGCATTTCTCACCGGTGAGCTGGTAGTGCTTGCCCTTGCGCCGCGCCTTGGTGGCCAGGCGGTGGGGGTCGGACAGCACGCCGGGCTCGCTGACGGCGATGGCCACCAGCGGCGGACGTTCCTCGCCGACGAAGGCCGGCAGCCAGCGCACCTGCTGCTCGGGCGAGGCCCAGCGGCGGATGCAGTTGGCGGCGGACAGCGGCACCAGCAACGAGGCGGCCAGGGACAGGTCGCCCTGGCCCAGCGCCTCGGCGATCAGCGCGTTGCTGACAGTGGTGCGCTCGCCAGCCATGCCGCCGTGCACCTCGCCGACGCCGTAGTGGGCGAGGCCCAGCTCCAGCGCCTGGTTGAGCAGGTCGGCGGGAATGGCACCGCGCGCATCGGCGTCGTGGGCAGCCGGGCGCAGCACCTCCAGGGCGAAGCCCTGGAGCATCTCCCGGATCATCTGCTGCTCGTCGCTCAGGGACAGGTCGAAGAGCGTATCCGGGTCGGCCTTGCGCGGCGTCTTGGCCGCCTTGCCGGACCGCTCGGCGACCATCTGGAAGCCGGCGCGGCTGCCGGTGTAGAGAAGCTTCTCGAAGGGCTTGCGCAGCTTGAGCCGGTCCGGCCAGTCGGCCTGGGCGACGCGGTTCAGCACGGACAGGGCGCGTCCCTGTGCATCGGTACTCATGGGCATCTCGCTCCACGCGGGGTGAGGATGCCGGGATGATGCGCGCCGGAAGGCAGCGCGCCTATGACCGACGGGACGCGGGCGAGTGGCACGACGGCCACCCGCCGGGACGAGGATCAGCGGCTGCGGATCTTCTCGACAATGGCGGTGGTGGAGCTGTTCTCCACCAGGCCGAGCACGCGCACTTCGCCGCCGTAGGCCTTGACGATGTCGGCGCCCACCACCTGCTCGATGCCGTAGTCGCCCCCCTTGACCAGGATGTCCGGCTTGACCTGGCCAAGCAGGCGCTCGGGGGTGTCTTCGCTGAAGCTCACCACCCAGTCGACGGCGCCGAGGCCGGCGAGCACCGCCATGCGCCGGTCCACCGAGTTGATCGGACGACCGGGCCCCTTGAGGCGGCTGACCGAGGCGTCGTCGTTGACCGCCAGCACCAGGCGATCACCCTGGGCGCGGGCCTGCTCGAGGTAGGTCACGTGGCCGGCATGGAGGATGTCGAAGCAGCCATTGGTGAAGACGATCTTCTCGCCGTGGGCGCGGGCGTCCTCGATGGCCAGCAGCAGCTGGTCGAGGCTCAGTACCCCACGTTCGGAGCCCTGCTCGCGCTGTACGGCGCGGCGCAGTTCGGGGGCGCTGATGGCGGCGGTGCCCAGCTTGCCGACCACGATGCCGGCGGCCAGGTTGGCCAGGGCCACGGCCTGGGGCAGCTCCTCGCCGGCAGCCAGGCTGGCGGCCAGGGTGGAGATCACGGTGTCGCCGGCGCCGGTGACGTCGAAGACCTCGCGGGCGCGGGCCGGCAGGTGCAGGGCGGGCTGGTCGGGGCGCAGCAGGGTCATGCCGTGTTCGCCACGGGTCACCAGCAGGGCGCCGAGGTCCAGTTCGCGCATCAGTTGCGCGCCCTTGGCGACCAGGTCGGCCTCGTCGGCACAGCGCCCGACTATGGTTTCGAATTCGTTGAGATTGGGGGTGATCAGGCTGGCACCGCGGTAGATGCCGAAGTCCTTGCCCTTGGGGTCGGCGAGCACCGGGATGCCCTTGCGCCGGGCGGCCTGGATCAACGCCTGGTGGTTCTTCAGCGCACCCTTGCCGTAGTCGGACAGCACCAGCACCTTGACCCCGGAGAGCAGGCGCTCGACCTCGACGGCCAGGGCCTCGGCGTCGGTCTCGAAGGGTTCTTCGAAATCCATGCGCAGCAACTGCTGGTGGCGGCTCATGACCCGCAGCTTGACGATGGTCGGCTGGGTGGCGATGCGCTGGAAGCGCGCGTCGACGCCAGCAGCGCCCAGGCTGGCGAGCAGGCTGGCGGCGGCCTCGTCTTCACCGGTCACCCCCACCAGGGCGGCGGGAGCACCCAGGGCCGCGATGTTCAGCGCCACGTTGGCGGCACCGCCCGGGCGGTCTTCGATCTGGTCGACACGCACCACGGGCACCGGCGCCTCGGGGGAGATGCGCGAGGTGCCGCCATGCCAGTAACGGTCGAGCATGACGTCGCCCACCACCAGAACGGGGGCCAGATCGAAACGGGGCATGGTGAGCTTCATGAAGACTCCAGAGCATGAAAAAACGGCGCGGATCATAACATAGCAGCTGACCCACCCCGTCGCCGGAGGCCGTCAATCGGAAAGGCGTCTCACCCAGAAAAGCTCGTGGCGGCGCACCGCCTTGCGGAAGAAGTCGTCCTCGCCGCTCTCCGGCCAGCGACGGGCGGCGAGCAGCCACTGGATGGTCCGGCGCAGGCGCTTCTTGAACGACAGCGGCACCTGCAGGTCATGCTGCATGGCCAGCGCCTGGGCCTTGTCCAGGCGCACCTGGTCGCACAACACGGGACTCCACAGGTGATCCGCCGGCAGCGGCTCGATGCAGGGTGGCAGGGCGATACCGCCACCGGCCGGGCCCATGGGCCAGCGGTCGTTGTCCACCAGATGGTTGGCATAGAGCAGTTGCACCGGAGGGGTCCAGCCGCTCTTGCGGATGGCCTGGTCGAGGGCGCGGCTGGCCTGGACGTGATCCGGATGCGGGTCGAGCTGCGGGTGCGGCACCACCACAACGTCGGGCTGCAGGCGGGCCAGCAGGGCCGCCAGGTCACCCACCAGGTTGTTCCAGGTCGGCGCGCCATCGAGATCGCCGGGCAGTGCCAGGGCATTGAAGCGGCGGACGCTGCGGATGTCCGCCTCCCCGGACTCCAGCGAGGCGAAGGGTTTGTCCGGCTCGGCCTCCATGGCTTCCAGGCGCAGGCAGTAGTAGCCCAGCTGCAGGCACCGGGTGGCCGGTACGCCGCCCCAGAGCGGCACCGCCAGGCTGCTCCAGCTGCGCAGGCGCCCCTTGAGGCGTGCAGCGGCAGCGGTGTCCAGCCCAAGGCGACGATAGACCTGGGCCTCGATCTCGCCCTGGGTCAGGGTGACGATGTGCACGTCGCTGCAACGGCTGTAGAGCCCGAAGGCCGCCAGCTCGGCATCGTCCGCATGAGGCGCGATGACCAGCACCTTCTTCCTGGCGTAATCGGGGTTGCTGAAGGCATGCAGCGTGGCGCTCGGCGCCAGCCGGCAGAAACGCCCGCGCAGGCGCAACGTGCCGGCGGCCAAGGCGGCCTGAGCCCCGGAGAGATTGATGTAGCGGCGCCCGTTCACGCCCCGCTCGAAGTCCTGGCGGTCGAGACCTTCGCCACATTCGACTAGCACATGGGGGTCGAGCAGGCGACCGAGCCAGCGGCTGCGGATCACCACTTCCAGCACCAGCGTCTCCGCGCCCTCGGGCCAGGCCGCACCGCCCGGGTCCAGGCGGCCGTCCACCAGGCCCACGGGCAGCGCCCGGGCACTGCCGGGGAAGCGGTACTGGTAGTCATCTCGCGGGGAATAGAAGAGGTGATCGGCGAACCAGGCCTCGTGGGCGATCCAGCCGAGCACGAGGAGAACGGGCGTGGTGCTCCAGGAGCCGAACCAGTCCAGCGCCATAAGCACCAGCAGGGCACCGAACATGAACAAACGCTTGTGGCGCCGATGACGGCGCAGGAGCAGCTGCTTGCGTGTTTCCATTCACTCACACCCGAAAGACGGGAACCTTGTTGCACCAACGATCCTTGTATTCCACATCTGCGCGCCCGAACGAATAGCGCAAGGCCTTGCCTCTGGCCCGGGCATCTTCCCAGGCGGCCTGCGTATTGACGAAGCTGAGGACGCTGCCGGGGCTGAAGTCCCGGCTTTGCGGATCGACGCCGCCGTTGATGTATTCGGCGCTGATCCATTCTGGAGATTCGACCCTGTACACCACCTGAACGGCGATGGGCGCTCCCTCCAGCAACAACAGGCTGCCGCTGAGGAATTCCCTCAGTAACCCGAACACCTCTTCCAGATGTCCTTTGCCGGGCACATCGAAGCCCCAGCGACGCTCGAACAGTTCGGTGTAGACGGCCGCCAGTTCGGCGGGAGCGAGTTCCGCGATCGGCTTCAGGGTGCCACCGGCCTCCTCCAGCAGGCGCAGCTCGCGGCGCTGGTTGTAGCGGAATTTCCTGGAGAATTCCTCAGGCTCACGGCACAGAGCCAGCGAGTCCTTCTGCAGGCGCAGCCCCTGCAGGCGGCTCTGGTTGGGTTCGCCCAGGTAGGCGCCGCGATGGCGCAAGACCGCTCCACTGTCCGGTCGCGCCGGCAGGAGCACCTCGGCATTGCCGAGATCGAAAAGATGGCGCTTGCCGGCACGCTTGAGCGCATCCCTCGACAAGGCGAGGTGCCGTCCCCAGGTGGGGACCGCGGCTACCGGCTCGTCACCTTCGAACCAGCCGAGGTAGCGCACAGGGATGCCGGCCATCGCGGACAGGCGCTCCACCACATCCGGGTGGGTCACCAGGCTGCCGCCGAAACGTGACCAGACGGCGGCATATTCGACGGCATTCAGTGGGCGCCAGCCACGTTCACGGCAGGCGCGTATCAGGTTCAGCACAGCCCGGTCCCTGGGTTTGGAAATCTCATCGTCATGCACATATCAGGCACAGGTACCGCTCAGCCGCGCTCCGCCACGTGGGCCTTGTCCTCGGCGAACTGGTTGGCGTGCAGGCGCGCGTAGTAGCCATCCAGGGCGATCAGCTCGGCGTGGTTGCCGCGCTCGACGATGCGCCCCTGGTCCATCACCAGGATCAGGTCGGCCTTCTCGATGGTGGACAGGCGGTGGGCGATGACCAGCGTGGTGCGGCCATCCATCACCCGGTCCAGCGCCTTCTGGATGTGCCGTTCGGACTCGTTGTCCAGCGCCGAGGTGGCTTCGTCCAGCACCAGCAGCGGCGCGTTCTTCAAAAGCGCCCGGGCGATGGCCAGGCGCTGGCGCTGGCCGCCGGACAACAGCACGCCGTTCTCACCGACCTCGGTGTCCAGGCCCTGGGGCAGCTTCTCGATGAACTCGCTGGCATAGGCGGCCTCGGCCGCCCGCTCGATGTCCGAGCGCGGCGCCCCGGCGAGGTCGCCGTAGGCGATGTTGTTGGCCACCGAGTCATTGAACAGGTTGACCTGCTGGGTCACCAGCGCGATGTGTCGGCGCAGGTTGCGCAGGCGGTAATCCTGGACCTCGACGCCGTCGAGGAGGATCTGCCCTTCGCTGTGCTGGTAGAAGCGCGGGATCAGGTTGGCGAGCGTCGACTTGCCACTTCCGGAGCGGCCCACCAGGGCAACCATCTGCCCCGGTTCGGCAGTGAAGCTGATGCCATCGAGCACGGACTTCTCGGTACCGGGGTAGCGGAAAGTCAGGTCGCGCACCTCCAGCCTGCCCACCACCCGCTCACGCTCGACGGTGCCGGTGTCGGTCTCCGGCACTTCGTCGAGCTGCTCGAAGATGCTCTCGGCACCCGCCACGCCCTTCTGCACCGTGGAGCTGACTTCCGACAACTGACGGATGGGCTTGGGCAGCATGCCGGCCACGGTGATGTAGGCGACCAGCTCGCCTGCCGAGGCATCACCACGCAGGAACAGCACGAGGAACATCAGCACCGCCATGGCGGAGAAGATCACCAGTTGCAGCATCGGCGTGTAGACGGCACCGGTCTTGGTCATGCGCAGCTGCTTGTCGGTATTGCTCTGGCTGGCGTCGAGAAAGCGCGCCTCCTCGTAGGGCTCGCCACCGAAGCTGCGCACCACGCGATAGCCCTGGATGGTTTCGGACGCCACGTGGGTGACATCCCCCATGGCCACCTGGATCTTCTTGCTCTGCTTGCGGAACTTGCGGCTGGCCGTGGTCACCATGAATGCGATCAGCGGCAGGATCGCCACCATCACCAGGGTCAAGCGCCAGTTCATCCACAACAGGTAGGCGAACAGGCAGACCACCGTCATCCCCTCGCGGATAACCACCTTGATGGCATCGGTCGCGGCCCCCGTCACCATGGTGACGTTGAAGGTGATACGCGAGATCAGGTGCCCCGAGTTGTGGTTGTCGAAATAACGGTTGGGCAGCACCAGCAGGTTATTGAACAGCGCCACCCGCAGGTCATGCACGAGCCCGAGGGAAACCTTGGCCAGGTAGTAGTTGCCGAGGAAGGAACCAACGCCCTGCCAGGCGGCGATCAGCACGATCAGCAGCGGCACCATCTGCAGCAGCTGCAGGTCACGCAGCACCGGCACATTGGGGAAGAGCACCACGCTCGGGTCATTCAGCCCATCGACGAAGTACTGCAGGATCGCACCCAGCATCGGCTGGGTCGTGGCGAAGATCACGAAGCCGACGATGCTCAGCACGAACTGCCAGATGTAAGGGCGGACGTAGCTCAGCAGCCGCAGGTAGATCTTCATGCTGGACGGCTGGGATTGCGTCGGATGTTGCTCGGTCATTCGCTCGGCCTGGGGGTGGCAGAAAAGGCGGAGAGCTTATCACAGCGCGGGCTGTGTCTTCGTGGGGGATGCTTTAAGATGGCCCCCTCTTAACCAGACAGGCCCAGGCCAATCGTGCCGTTCCCGAATACATTTTTCGTTGCGCCCGCCATCCGCGACCGGCTGGCGAATATTCTTGAATGCTGGTTGCTGCTGGGATTGTTGGTCCTATTGACAGGCCTGTTCTGGACCAAAGGCGGCAGTCAGTACACCAAGCTGTTCTACGGACTATTCGCTGTGCCTGCGCTACTGAGCATCCTTGTGGCGCCTCATACCGCTGCCAGGCTCCTCAGGGAGCCGACCATGTGGGTCTTCCCTCTATTGTGTCTGTGGTTGTTGACGAGCCTTTACTGGAGCACCAGCGACGATGACATCTCCGGCTTGGGCAAACGCCCCTTTTACGTTCTATTGCTGTTCGTAGGCTGCGCCTTCCTGGCGCAACGAGATGAGCTTCGCTTCTGGAACGCCTTACACTTGAGCGCTGCCCTGGGCGCCCTGGCTGCCTTGGTGTGTCTGGTGCAGTTTTTCACAACCCATCTACCCACACAGCGCTTGGTCGGCACCGGTGCGCTCAGCAACCCCCTGCTGACTTCCCACGTATTGGGTTTCCTCTGCACGTTCTGGCTCTCGTCCTGGCTGGTCTGCAGCGAAAGACACAATTGGGTTCCTGTACTCATGTTCGCGCCGCTCTTCGCCGCGCTGATAGCAACCGGATCCCGCACCCCTATGCTCGGCCTCACTGCGGTGACATTGTTCATGCTCGTACGCGCACCCAAAGGAGCTTCGCTGGTACTCGCCTTCGGTGCGCTGGGAGCACTGGTCAGCGTTCTACTCTACCCTGACATCCTGCTTCAGCGCGGACTGTCGTTCCGCCCAGAGCTGTGGATGGATGCACTGCGCCAGGCAAGTGAGCATCCTATCCTCGGCTACGGTTATGACACTCGATTTGCCTTCGACATTCCTGCTGCCGGTGGAGTACTCAGCGATCCTCACAACGTGGAGCTAGCCGTTCTCCTTGAACTTGGAGCCGTGGGGCTTTGCCTGTGGTTCGCGATGTATGGATGCATTTTCCAGAGGTGCTTCGTGCATCGCCATCAGCAGAAGATCAAGGTGGCTTCAGCGTTGGTCATCTACGGCCTGGCAGCAGGTATGACGGAGGGAAGCAGTTTCCTTTCCCGGCCCAATGAAAGCTGGTTCATCATCTGGATTCCTCTTGCCATCACGGTCGCGCTCACAATTAGAAAGGACCGATCGATAACAGCATGAAAACGATCAGCGAAACGGAACTACAGGCCCTTCTTCTGGAGGCAACTCCCATTGAGTCAGATGGACTGGGCCTGAAGGTTGCACGACTCAAGGATGGCAGTTTCCTTAAACTCTACCGGCGCAAACGCATTATCTCCTCGGCGCTTCTCTCTCCGCCGGCAAAGCGCTTCGCACAAAACGCAACCAAACTCCAAAGTCTGGACATCGCGGCACCCGATATCGAGGATCTGCTATCGATCCCGTCCCTCAACCTGAACGGTGTCCGCTATATCCCCCTACCGGGGGACACATTGAGGAGTAGATGGGAAGGCGCCCAGGATGCGCAGATAGCAGAGGAAGTGCAACGCTTCGGCGCCTTCCTAGCGCGACTGCACAATTCAGGGGTCTACTTCCGTTCTCTGCATCTCGGCAATGTGATCCTGCTACCCGATGGCCGTTTTGGACTGATCGACCTCTCGGACATGTGGATCAGCAGGAAAGCACTCTCGCGGCAGAGGCGCGCGCGCAATCTCAAGCATATCCTCCGCTACCCGGAGGACATACGCTGGCTGGCAGTTGAGCACAGGGACGATTGGGTTCGAGGCTACGCGTCAGCCAGCAGCGATACAGAAGCGGCACGGTTCGCCGAGAACTTGGTCAGATTCGGCGCCTAGGTCGGCTGAATGCCAGGCGCCCTATGGCTCGCAGAGTCTTGGCGTTCCAGTGACGCAAGGGCAATTGCGCCAGCAGCTCCTTGGCCAGCGACTTGTCATCCACAGCGCACTTCAGCAGCATCGAGTTGCGAAAGCGCGCGCAAACCAGAGGGTGCGCTGGGTGATCGCGAAAATGATCGTAGGTAGCCAAGACTGCCTCGATCATGAATCGCCGGTTCTTGTAGGTGTTGGTCTGATGGACACGGTAATACGCCAGCACGTCGGGCAGCACATCGATGAAGTATCCGGCGCGGGTGATCTTCAACTCAATCAGGAGGTCCTCAAGTTTGACGTTCGGATCGAATCCGCCCACGAGTTCCAGCGCCTCGCGACGGAACAATAGCGTGGGCGCCGGGGCGCCATCCTTGTTAGCAAGGAATATGTCGTCGAAGTCCAGCCGCCGGAACTCCCGGCGTTTATCACGGCGCGTAAGAGGCTCTCCGCTCGCGTCGACATGGATGATTCCCCCTGCGCAGATGCCGACTTCCGGCTTGCCCTGGAGATAGGCCACTTGCTTCTCAATGCGCTGGGGCAGCATGACATCGTCGGAGCCGAAGGGCGCGATCAGGCTGCCCCTGGACCTGGCGATGCAGTCATTGAGCGTCGGCGCCAGTCCCTTGTTCTCCTGCTCTCGAAAATCGAAGCCATGCCTGCGTTGCAAAGCACGCAGTTTCTCGACGCTACCATCATGCGAACCGTCGTCTACCACGAGCAACTCGATACTCGGATAGGACTGGGCTAGCACGCTTTCTATACAGGCCTCGATGTACGGCGCATGGTTGTATGACGAGATGATCACACTGACCAACGGACTCGACTCGCACTTAGTCATCGTCATTCCAAATCTCACCAAGTAGCGCCAGGTAGTGGCTACGGAAGTCGTCGATATCGTGCTCACGACAGAGGTAGCTGTACGCTCGCTCGCCCTCCGCTTCTCGAGTTGCTGTAGGAGCGGAAAAGACCGCATTCATGTGTTCGGCAAGAACGTCAATCTGACCAGGCGAATAGAGCCGTGCCTGCGCGCCCTCAAGCAGCGGCCGCATGCTAGGGATATCGGTACCTATGATTGGCAGTCGACCGCTCATCGCCTCCAGAAGCGCCAGCGGCAGCCCTTCGCTTCGCGAGGGCATGACAAACGCATCGAATGCCCTGATGTACTGCAGTGCATCATCACGCGCGCCGAGGAGCAGCACTCGCCCTTCCAATTGGTACCCCCGTATGGCAGCTTCGAGCACTGGCCGCTCTCGTCCTTCACCAATTATCGCGACGCAAGCTCCAGGGAGGTGAGGGGCAAGTTTGGCGAATGCAGCGATGAGATCCACATGCCCCTTCACAGGGACCAGGCGGCCAATGCTTCCGAACACGAATCCAGCCCGGGGCATCCCCAGAAGCTGACGCGCCTCTTCACGCTCGCGCTGCAACTTCTCAGCACGGGGAATATCAATGGCGTTATTGATACAGAGGGTGTTTGTCGGCGTGAAGGCGCTATCGAGCGCCAACAAATACGAACGAACGGCCTGGGAAACCGCCACATAGCAGCAATTGGGTTTCGCTATATGCCTGAAGAGCCATTGTCTAGAGGGCCGGTCATAGTCGCCAATCCCGTGTACGACGCCAATGCACAACTTCAGCTTTAGTAATAAATTCACCCACAGTATCAAGCTCAAGGGCTTGAAGCGGTGGGCGATGATCACGTCATAACCTTCATTGCGAATGTGCCGAAACAACCGCCATAGGACCACAAGGCGCACCCCCCCCATCTGGTGGCGCGCAAAGTCAAAGTAGTGGGTCTTCTCGGCGCCACTCACTGCCTGCCCTGCCGCCGGCCGGCCCGACAGAAAAGCGGTCGTTACCTCGAAACGCTCGACCGGGAGTGACTTGATGATCTGTTCCGCAAGATCGGAAGCGTTCACGTTGTAATAGTTCTGCAGTTGCAGAACCTTAAGGCGATTCTGACTCACCTGATCCTTCCATATCCCACACAGCTTGATGATGCTCACCGCGCCGAAAACAGACACATCCTATATATGATCCCTGAAGAGAAATCAGCGCAGCGAGACCTGCTACGCATTGCGCTGCCGTGAACCTGCCTCAGCGTAACGGCCCCAGAACTAGAACGCTCTGTCGCTTGGCGTTGCTGAACTGCGCCAGGACCGACTTCCCGTTTGCGGACAACCATTGCTCAAGCCAGGGCTCATCCGGCCTAGCTTCAATCACAAGGTAGGCGAACTTTCCAGCCCCGGCCCCCTCCAGTACCGCCTTCTGCTCGAATTCCTTCAGCTCGTATCCCCGCCCTGCGTAGTAGCCGATACGTGGATCCGAGTAATAAATGGATGCGCCCGGGTCTACGTGCTCGGCCACCCAGTGGCCGGCATCGACGTAGTGGGTCTTCTTTGCCGACAGGGAAATCACGTTGGCCAGCATCATCAATACGGCAACTGCTGCCAGAGCCTTGCCCGCCCTGGGGAAGCGCTGTGCGAACGCATACACACCAGCAACCACCAACGGTACCGCTAACCAATCGAGGAAACTGGCATAGCGCGAGTTGATGAACAGCTGCTGAACGAAGAAGAACATCAGCACCAGCAGGTAGCACAGCCAGGTCCAGGCAAAGAGATCGAAGGAACCCAGGCTGGCCCTTGCTCCGCGCCACCCCGTCCGAGTCAGGAAGGGTATGACGAACGGCCCGAGGAGCTTGGCAAACATCAGCAGAGTGACGCCCAGCATACCGAACACCAATATCTTGCCGGCATCGTCCGCCGAGTACTTCATCAGCACCGTGCTACCGAGACGATCGCTGACGGCGTTGAATTTGGAGAACACCTGCTGCGGATCGACCATCGACAGGAAGTTCTCGATGCGGTCCAGATGCAGCACGCTACCCAGCAGTAGCGCCACGACGATAGCGGCGCAAAGCGGCAGCAGCACCAGTTGAGTCATACGCCCCCAACCCTCGCGGGTGCGCAGGCCGGGCGCCAGCCAGAGAACCAGGGCCGGCATCAGCAAAACCGCCTCGAAGCGGAACAGCGCCGCGAGCCCGATGGAACCCTGGATACCCAGCGCACCCAGCCACCCGCCACGATCCCGCCAACGCAAGGCGCACCAGAGCGTCAATACGCTGAAGAACCAGAAACCGAATTCACGCAGGATTTCGCCACGGAAAGCATTGAACGCCGGCATCGCCAGCACGACCACACAGGCCCAGAACCCCGAGCCTGGTAGACGGCGGACGACTATGCCTACCATCAGGGCGCAAGCTCCGGCCATGAACAGGGCGCACCAGAGAAAGGCGGCGGTTTCCAGCCCGATACCGGTGACGGCATGACTTGTCCCGATGAGCACGGAGAACCAGGGCCAGTCGAAGCGGCTAAATGCGCCAGTCAGGCCCTGATCGAGGAAATGCTGGGATACATCGAGATAGAAAGCTGCGTCTTTACCAACCACGGGCTGGAAGTGCATGGCCAGCCCGGACAGCAGCAGACTTATAACGAAAGTCCACTGCATTGCGGATAGGCGTTTCAACTGGAGCATGATTCCTTGCATATCCTCTCCCAAGGATCGAAATCGGCGCCCTGCCGATGCAGTGCAGGCCTTACGGCTCAGCCGCGGAACAGCAGGCGCAACGCCTTGCGGGTATAGGAAAATTTCAGCAGTACGCGAAGATCGGTACGTAACGCTTCCAGGTAGTAGTGACGAGCCCCCGACTTGTCCCCGGCAAGCATGCAAGTCCGAAACAACGAAAGGCAGCGCTGTGCCTTGTAACGGAGTCGCAGCTCTTCGCCCACCTCGGGCAGTCCATCGAACACCTCATCCACCAGTTTCAAGTCCACCTTCCGTGCCGCCTCCGCACTATGCCGCAGGCTGCCGGGGTGCTTGTGGATGCGCGCGAGGGAAAAATCCAGGCGCCGTACCGGGCCATGAGCCAGGGTGTAGGCGAACACGGGGATATCTTCGCTATGACGCAGGTGCTCCGGATAGGGACGCTGGAGCAGAAGGTCACGCCGGAACACGCACGCGCCGTGACTGATGGCGACGGTCTTGTCCAGCAGGTAGGCAGACAGCCGCTCGGCGACACCTTCAGGAACCTGCGAGGCAGGGTGTTCGCGCTCACGACCATCAGGCTGTACCGCGACATGGCCGGCCAGCCACAACCCAATGCTGGGCTCGGCACGCAACTGCTCGCACAGGCGGGGCAGCATGCCGGGTACCAACTCATCATCGGCGTCCAACAGCAGGATGTAGTGCCCACCCGCGAGGCGTACACCGTGGTTACGCGCAGCGGAGGGGCCTGCGTTTTCCTGCCGTACACCTTGGAAGCGCTCGCCATAGCGAGCGGCCAGCGTTTCGAATACAACCGGAGTGTCATCGCTGGAACCATCGTCGATGACCCAGAGTTCCACATCAGCGTCGGCCTGCGAGAGCACCGATTCGACCGCTCGCGGCAACACCCTGGCGTAGTTGTATGCCGGGATGATGACGCTGAGCAGCGGATTAACCGACATTGTCATACCAGTCCACGCCATCCTTGACGACCAATACATCCTCCATGATCAGGTACTGCAGGTCCGAGCCGTAGAACATGTTCAGCGCGTCGGTGGGCGAGCAGATCATCGGCTCGCCACGACGGTTGAGGGAGGTGTTCAGGGAGACGCCGTTACCGGTCAGTTTCTCCAGTTCGAGCATCAGGTCGTACCAGCGCGGGTTGTGGCGGCGCTCCAGGACCTGGGCGCGGGAGGTGCCGTCCTCGTGCACGACTTCGGAAACGCGCTCCTTCCACTCGTCGTTGACCTCGAAGGTGAAGGTCATGAACGGACTCGGGTGGTCCACCTTGAGCATCTTCGGCGCCACGGTGTCGAGCATCGACGGGCAGAAGGGCCTCCAGCGCTCACGGAACTTGATCTGCTCGTTGATGCGGTCGGCGACGCCGGGGATGCTCGGGCAACCGATGATGGAGCGGCCACCCAGGGCGCGCGGACCGAACTCCATGCGGCCCTGGAACCAGGCCACCGGATTGCCGGCGACCATGATGCTGGCGATGCGCTGCGGGGTGTTCTCGATGCGTTTGAACACCGGTTTGTTCGGGTGTTTGGCGCAGGCGGCGATGACGTCCTCGTTGGAGAACGACGGGCCGAGGTAGACGTGCTCCATCTTCTCCACCGGCACGCCGCGCTTGTGCGAGATGTAGGCGGCGGCGCCGACGGCGGTGCCGGCGTCACCGGAAGCGGGCTGCACGAACAGCTCCTTCACGTCCGGGCGGGCGATGATCTTCTGGTTCAGCTTGACGTTCAGTGCGCAGCCACCAGCGAAGGCGATCTTGCCGGTCTCGCGCAGGATGTCGCCGAGGTAGTACTCCATCATCTCCAGCGCCAGCTTCTCGAACAGCGCCTGCATGCTGGCGGCGTAGTGGATGTAAGGGTCGTCGGCGATGTCGCCCTGGCGCTTCGGGCCGAGCCACTCGATCAGCTTGGGCGAGAAGTAGTAGCCCTTGCCGTTTTCCTTGTAGCGGCGGAAGCCGATGACGTTGGCGTATTCGGTGTTGATCACCAGCTCGCCGTTCTCGAACTTGGCCAGGCGCGAGAAATCGTACTTGGCGGCGTCACCATAGGGCGCCATGCCCATGACCTTGAACTCACCGTCGAGCATCTCGAAGCCAAGGTACTCGGTGATTGCGCCATAGAGGCCGCCGAGGGAGTCCGGGTCGAAGAACTCCTTGATCTTGTGGATCTTGCCGTTCTCGCCCCAGCCGAAGAAGGTGGTGGCGTACTCGCCCTTGCCGTCGATCCCGAGGATGGCGGTCTTTTCCTTGAAGCCGGAGCAGTGGTAAGCGCTGGAGGCGTGGGCCAGGTGGTGTTCCACCGGCTCGATCTTCACCTTCTTGGCGTCGAAACCCAGTTGCTCCAGGCACCAGACGATCTTATTGCGGTAGCGCTTGTAGCGACGGTTGCCCATGAGGATCGCGTCCAGAGCGCGATCCGGTGCGTACCAGTAGCGCTTGGCGTACTGCCAGCGGGCCTTGCCGAAGAGGCTGATGGGCGCGAAGGGGATGGCCACAACATCGACGTCGGAAGGCTTGATACCGGCCTGCTCCAGGCAGAACTTGGCCGATTCGTAGGGCATGCGGTTCTTCGCGTGCTTGTCGCGCACGAAGCGCTCTTCTTCGGCGGCCGCGATCAGCTTGCCGTCGATGTAGAGCGCAGCGGACGGATCATGGCTGAGGGCGCCGGAAAGGCCGAGAATCGTCAGTGCCACAGTGTTATGCCTCTTCAAAGCAGCTGGAAGCACGGAGCGGGAAGCGCGAGCTTGCAGCGGTCATGGGGTTCACGCCCCGTAGGGCTCTTTCTTCCAGCTTCAAGCTCACGACTTCAAGCTGTCTTGGGTAAACGTCGGTCCAGCAACTGGTACAACGCCGAGTCGGCAGGCCAGTTGCGCAGGAAGCGGGCGCGATCACGGGCATAGGCCTTGGCGAAGCTGCGCTCGCTGCGGTGCTGCTGCACGGCGTCGAGATCGATGAGGCACCAGGCGCCGTCCTGCCAGAACAGGTTGTGTCCCTTGAGATCGCCATGGCTGATGCGCTCGCGGATCAACGCGGCGAACAAGCGGTCCAGCGCCTGCAGATCGGACTCTGCCGGCAGGCCATTGCCCTGCGGATCGACCTGGGCGTCTCGAAAACGGGCGATTATATCGTGCCCGGACAGATATTCGGTAATCAGGTAGGCACGGCCCCGGAGCCAGCACCAGCGACGCTCGACCATCGCCAGCGGGCGCGGCGTGGCGATGCCGAGGAAGGCCAGGCGATTGCCCTCCTTCCAGCTGTGCCAGGCGCGGCTCGGGCGCCAGAAGCGCTTGAGCCAATGCAGCGGGCCCTTGATGTTGTAGCGCTTGAGCAACATCGGCCGCCCATCGATTTCCACCTGCGCCACGGTGGCGGTGCCGCCACCCTTGAGCAGGCGACCGGCGGCGATGGCCGCATCGGGATCGGCCAGCACCGGCGCCAGGGCATCCAGCGAATCACGCCGGGCAGCGCGGAAGCCGAAGGCCGAGCCGATCACGCTGAACAGGCTGCAATCGCGCCCGACCTTGCCGAGGAAGTCGCGCAGGCGCCAGCGGCGTACCCGGGCGATTTCCTTCTGCAGCATCTCCAGCGGCAGCGCGTGCTCGCCGTTGGCCAACAGGTAATGCACCAGCAGTTCTTCGAGGAAGGGGTCGAGGCTCGCCGGCAACTGGGCGAAGAACACGCCGAGATTGGCCAGCACCTTGTCCCGCGCCAGGCACTGCCCGGGGGTCTCGCCGCGCACGCCGCCGCCATCGATCAATTGCAGCGAACCCTGGTGGCGGAGAATGTTGTCCAGGTGCAGGTCTTCCTGGACCAGGCCCTTGCCGTGCAGTTGGCCGACCAGCGCCAGGGCCTCGCCCAGCACGGCCTGCTGGCCATCGGAGAGCGGCGCCTCGGCTTCAACCGCGCGCCAGTCGTCCCACAGGCTGCGGGCGCCTTCCAGGTAATCGAACAGCAGCCAGCCGCCCTGCCCCGCCACGAAACCCTGGGCCAGCAGCGCCGGCGTCGGCAGGCCCTGCTCGGCGAGCAGCCGTGCACCGGTCAATTCGCGCTGGTAGTGACGCTCCGCCTTGGCGCCCACCATCAGCTTGGCGAGCACGTCGCGCCCCTGCCAGCGGGCACGCCCGACATAACGCTGCCCGGGCAGCACGCGGAACAGCTGGGTCAGCTCCAGGCCGCCCTCGGCATCCACGAGCAGCGGCAGGGTCGGCGCACGACCGGCGTCGGCGAGTTCAGCCAGCTTCAAGCGCGGCGCTCCTTGTTGCGACGGCGCGCACCGAGGCGCCGGACCCAGGTGTCGACATCGCTGCTGGAGTGCCCGGCGCCCAGGTAGGCCACCAGCAGCTCGCGCAATTCGCTCTCGCCCCAGGGGTTGGCCCGGCGCACCAGCGGCTCGAGGTCCTTGACCCGGTCACGACGGCCCAGCAGCAGTGGCCGGGTCTTCTCCAGGTCGATCAGGCAGCTCTCGTAATGCCCGCCGATCTCGCGCAGGAAGATGTGCTTGGGGTAGAAGCAGCCATGCACCTGGCCGGCCGCATGCAGCCGGCGGGCAAGGGTGCCCACGGCGAGGATGATCGCCGCGCGCTGGTCCTCGCCCAGGGAGGGCCAGCGATCCAGCAGCTCGGCCAGCTCGGTCCAGCCGTCCAGTGCGCGCGTCAGCAGGATGGCCCGGCGCTCGCCGTGCACCTCCCGCTCGGCGAAGAACGCGGCGCGCAGGGCCGGCACGTCCAGCGCCTGGTAGCGCTGGATATTGCGGAATTCACGGGCGAAGGTCGGCTCGCCGAAGGGCCGCGCCAGGCTGCGGCTGAGGTAGTTGCTCTGCCGCTTGAGGTAGTAGGCGGCATCGCCCAGGTCGAGGCGGAACACGCTGCTCCAGCCTCCCCGGCCGGTGTTGGGGGCGTCCACGGCCTCGAGCTGCAGGTTCCACAGCGCCTCGAAACTGTCGAGACCATGGCGGGCCAGGATGTCCCGGTCGCTGGTGGCGATGAAGTCGCTCATTCGCGTCCCTCGAAGAAACCGATGATCTGCCTGATCCGTCGCTTGTCGCTGACGTTCAGGCGCTGGCGCCCGCGGTACTGCAAGTAGAAGCGCAGGCGCTGGGTGCGGCTCAGCTGGTACTTGGCGACCTTGTCCAGGCAGGCCAGGTCCTTGACGATGCGGCGCCGCAGGAAGGGGCCGAACCAGAAGGCGCCGGTGGGGCAATCGATGAGGAACAGCTCGCCCTCGTCGTTGACCAGCAGGTTGCGCCACTTCAGGTCGTTGTGGGCGAAGTGGTGGTCGTGCATGGCGCGGGTGGCGCGGGCCAGCTGGCGGCTGACGCCATCGACCCAGGTCGCGTCATCCAGGCGGGCGTCGTCGCGCTGCGCCAGGGCCGCCATGTCGGAGGTGCGTTCCAGCTCGCGAGTGATCAGCGCGCCACGGTGGAAGCGGCCCAAGCGTCGCTCCAGGCCCCAGCCCACCACCGGCGCCGTGGGGATGCCCCACTTGCTGAAATTCTTGAGGTTCTGCCACTCGGCCTTGACCCGCGGCCGGCCGATCCAGCGGCGCAGGCCCTTGCCCGCGCCCCAGTAGCGCTTGACGTAGTAGCGGATGCCGGCGTGCTCGACCCGCAGCACCTCGGAGAGCGGGTCACCGGTGATCCAGTCCCCTTGCAGGGCGAACACCGCATCGAGATCGCCGAACAGCCGGGCGACATCGGCGTCGAGCCCGGGCGCCAGTTTCCAGTCACTCAATCTGCGGCTCCTTCCACGTACTTGCGCTGGTAGCGCGCCAGCAGGCGAGCGGCTTTCTGCTCCATCCAGGCCAGCAGGCCGATCTCGTCCCGCAGCACCTGGCGCAGGGGCTGCTGGAAGTAGACCTTGAGGAAGCGCAGCTTGTCGTGCCGGGTCAGGCCGATGTTCAGCGCGGAGAAGTACAGCGCCGCCAGGTCCTTGTCGCGCCAGCGGCGCGGCGTGCTCTCGCGCACCTGGGCGCGGTGCAGGTCGATTACCGAGAGACGGAAGTCCCCCGCCGTGACCGGCTTGTCGGTGTGCAGGAGGAAGTGGCAGATGTAGCAGTCGCGGTGGTTGACCCCGGCGCGGTGCATCTCGCGCACCATGCGCGCCACCTCGTCGATCAGGGCGCGCTTGAGCGCCGGGGCCGGCGGGTTCTGCACCCAGTCGAGGCTGAAGTCCTCGAGGCTGATGGTCGGCGCCAGCTCCTCGGTGATGATGAAGGAATGCTGCTGCGCGGGGTTGCTGCCACGCTCGCCGAAGGCCGCCGCGGTCATGGTCGGCACCCCGGCGCGATGCAGGCGCTGGATGGCAGCCCACTCCAGGCCGGCGCCCAGCACCGGCGCCTTGGCGGTGACCAGGTTCTTGAAAATCTCGCCCCAGCCGATGCCACGGTGGATCTTCACGAAGTAGCCGCGCCCGTCGACCTCGGTGCGCAGGGTGCGCCGGGCCTCCAGCTCGCGGAACACCTCGCCCTGCAACTTCTCCACCTCGGCGAACGGGTCACGCCCGGCCCAGAGGTCCTTGAAGGGTTGTTCCAGCATCAGCTTCATGGCCGTGCCTGCAGGATCACGTCGGCCGCGCGCTGCGGCATGCTGTAGAGGTCCGCCGTGTCGGCGAAGGCCAGGCCGTTGCGGGCCCATTCGGTGCGGGCGTTATCGTCGTCGAGCATTTCGGCCAGCATGCGGTTCAGCTGCTCCTGTTCGAAGGGGCTCGGCACCACGCGGCCTGCCCTGGCCTCGTCGATGTAGTGGGCGTAGCCGCAGACGTCGGTCACCAGGACCGGCAACCCGGCGACCAGCGCCTCCAGCAGCACGGTCCCGGTGTTTTCGTTGTAGGCGGGGTGGATCAGCAGGTCGGCGCCCAGCAGGAAGCGCGGGATGTCGCTGCGCCCCTTGAGGATCTCGACCTGGTCGGAAATGCCCAGCGCCTTCATCTGCAGGATGAAGGGCTTGGGGTCGTCCTGGCCGATGACGATCAGCCGGGTACGCGTCTTCAGTGCCCTGGGCAGCGCGGCGAGTGCACGCAGGCTGCGGTCGAGGCCCTTGGTCTTGAAGCCGGAACCGATCTGCACCAGCAGCAACTGGTCGTCCGTCAGCCTGAATTCACGGCGGAACTCGGCGCGGATCTCGGCGGCGTTGGCCGGGGCACGGCGGTCGGCGGCGATGCCCGGCGGCAGCAGGTGGAAGCGCTCGGCCGGCGTGGCGTAGTGCTTCACGAACAAGGGCTGCTGCACCTCGGAGATCATCAGCACCTCGGTCTTCGACTCGGGGGCGAATACCGCGCGCTCGTAGTCGGAGAAGTGCTTGTAGCGACCCCACTTGCGATACAGGCCGTTGCGCAGGGTCTGCGCCTTGTCCTCGAAGCACGGATCGGCGGCGTAGTAGACGTCCAGGCCCGGCATCTTGTTGAAGCCGATCACCCGGTCCACCGGGCGCCTGGCCAGGTCGGCCTCGACCCAGGCGGTGAATTTCTCGTTGCGCTTGTGGTTGAACAGCGCCTTGACCGGCGCGATCAGCACCTCGAAGCCGTCCGGGATGTCGCCTTCCCAGATCATGGTGTAGACGCGGATGGCATGCCCACGGCGCTGGCAGTCCTGGGCGATGCGCATGAAGTCACGCTGCAGGCCACCGAACGGGAAGTACTTGTAGAGCACGAATGCCAGTTGCATCAGTGTGTGTCCTCGGTCAGCAGCAGGGCCTCCAGCTGGGTGGCCACGCGCTGCGGGTTCAGCCGGGTGAAGCACAGGGGCTGCTCGCGCTTGAGGTCGAAGCGTCGCTTGTCGTCCTCGGTCGGCTGGTAGGTGCAGGTCTTCTTCAGGCACGGCGCGCAAGGGAAGTCGCTGCCCAGGTGCACCTGCGAACGCCCATAGGCACCGGTGAAGCCGGGATTGGTCGGCCCGTAGAGCGACAGGGTCGGCACATCCAGCGCCGCCGCCAGGTGCCCCAGGCCGGTGTCGACCGCCACGCAGGCACGCGCGCCGGCCAGTACCTTGGCCATCCCCGCCAGTGACAATCTGGGGAGCACCGCGGCGTTTTCCAAGCCCTCGGCAATGCGCTCGGCCCGAGCCTTCTCATTCGGATTGCCCCAGGGCAGGCGCAGGTTCCAGCCGTGCTCGCAGACCCGCTCGGCGAGGTCGCGCCAGTAGGCTTCGGGCCAGTGCTTGGTATCCCAGGTGGTGCCGTGGAGGAACAGCAGGTAAGGCGCGCCACCTGGCGCATCGGCCAGTTGCGCACGGTTGAGGCCGTAATCGCCGGTGGTCGCAGGCAGCGGGTAGTCCAGCGCCTTGGCGAACAGCTGGCGTACGCGCTCGACGGCGTGCTGCCCCCAGGCCACCGAGTGGGCCTGGTCGTAGAAGCGGGCGGCGACGGGCTCGCGGGCGGATTCACGGTCCAGCCCGGCCACCGGTGCCTTGGCGTAACGGGTGAGCCAGGCGCTCTTGAACAGCCCTTGTGCGTCGATCACCAGGTCGTAGCGGGTCTCGCGCAGGCGCGCCTTGAAGCGCTTCCACTCGCCGCTGCGGATGGTCTGCACGATGTTCTTGCGCCAGCGGCGGATGGCCACCGGGATGACCTGTGCCACGGCTGGGTGCCAGGCGGGGATCTCGGCGAACCCCTCCTCCACCACCCAGTCGAACTGGATGCCGGGAATGGCACGGGCGGCATCGGTGATCGCCGGCAGCGTATGGATCACGTCACCCAGGGATGAGGTCTTGACCAGCAAAACCCTCATTCAGCGACCTCGGCCGGGTCTGCTACCAGGCGCCCCAGGGCATCCATCACCGGGCGCGGCTTGAGCTGGCGCAGGCAGTTGTAGTGGCCGAAGCGGCAGGTGCGGTCGAAGCAGGGGCTGCACTCCAGACCCAGGCGCACCACTTCGACCTGTTCCGCCAACGGCGGGGTGAACAGCGGCGAGGTGGAGCCATAGACGGCCACCAGGGGACGGTTGAGCGCGGCGGCCACGTGCATCAGGCCGGAGTCGTTGGAGACCACGGCACCGGAGCAGGACATCAGGTCGATGGCTTCGGCCAGGCTGGTCTGCCCGGCGAGGTTGATCACCTCTTCGCGCAGGCCGGGGATCAGGCGCATGCGGATGTCTTCGCCGCCGGGGTGGTCGTTCTTCGAGCCGAACAGCCAGACCTGCCAGCCATCGCGCACCTTCAGCTCGGCGACCTTGGCGTAGTGCTCGGCCGGCCAGCGCTTGGCCTCGCCGAACTCGGCGCCGGGGCACAGGGCCAGGACGGGGCGATCGAGGCTCAGGCCGAACTTGGCCAATGCCGCGTCGCGGCTCGCCGGGTCGATCTCCAGGGTCGGTCGCGGGTAGGGCTGCGGCAAATCGGCACCGGGCTCGTAGGCCAGGGCCATGAAGCGCTCGATCATCAGCGGGTAGCGGGACTTGTCCAGCTTGCGGATGTCGTTGAGCAGGCCATAGCGCAGCTCGCCCTTCCAGCCCGTGCGCTTGGGAATCCCGGCGAAGAAGGGCACCAGCGCCGACTTCAGCGAGTTGGGCAGGAGGATCGCCTGGTCATAGCGACCGGCGAGGGATTTGCCGATGCGGCGGCGCGTGGCCAGTTCCAGCACGCCGTGGCCGAGCGGGAAGCTCAGGGCCTGGCGCACTTCGGGCATGCGCTCGAGGATGGGCCGGCTCCACTCGGGTGCCAGGACGTCGATCTGGCAGTCGCCATGGCGGGCCTTCAGGCACTGGAAGAGTGTCTGCGCCATCACCATGTCGCCCACCCAGGAGGGGCCAACGATCAGAATATTCATAAAGGCAGCTTCGGGGCCTCAAGCGACAAGCCGCAAGCGCCAAGCAGTACCCACTGCTTGCGGCTTGCGGCTTGCACTGTGCAGCCTTGTCTATTTATTTGACCAGGGTACGCCACTCGGCGTGCGCGGCGGTCTTGCCGGTCACCAGGTCGAAGTAGGCCTTCTGCAGCTTCTCGGTCACCGGGCCACGGCTGCCGATGCCGATCTTGCGACCGTCGACTTCGCGGATCGGGGTCACTTCGGCGGCGGTGCCGGTGAAGAAGGCCTCGTCGGCGATGTACACCTCGTCACGGGTGATGCGTTTCTCCACCAGCTTCAGGCCCTGCTCTTCGGCCAGGCGCAGCACGGTGTTGCGGGTGATGCCGTTGAGGCAGGCGGTCACCTCGGGGGTGTAGAGCACGCCGTCCTTGATGATGAAGATGTTCTCGCCGGAACCCTCGGCCACGTAGCCTTCAGGGTCCAGCATCAGGGCCTCGTCGGCGCCACCGGAAATGGCTTCCTGCAGGGCCAGCATCGAGTTGATGTAGGCACCGTTGGACTTGGCCCGGGTCATGGAGATGTTCACGTGGTGGCGGGTGAAGGAGCTGGTACGCACCTTGATGCCCTTCTGCAGCGCTTCCTCGCCCATGTACGCGCCCCAGTTCCAGGCGGCGACGATGACGTGGACCTTCAGGCCGGTGGCGCGCAGGCCCATGCCTTCGCTTCCGTAGAACACCATCGGGCGGATGTAGGCGCTTTCTAGGTTGTTCTCACGCACGGCGGCGCGGGTGGCCTCGTTGATCTCGTCCTTGGACCACGGGATCTGCATGTTCATGATGTGAGCGGAGTCGAACAGGCGGTCGGTGTGCGCCTGCAGGCGGAAGATCGCCGTGCCGTCGGGGGTGTTGTAGGCGCGCACGCCTTCGAACACGCCCATCCCGTAGTGCAGGGTATGGGTCAGCACGTGAGTGGTCGCTTCGCGCCACGGCACCAGTTCGCCGTCATACCAGATCACGCCATCACGATCGGCCATCGACATATTTGCCAGCTCCTCAAGGGTTCGATTGATTCAGCACGGCGAGTTAGCAGGCTGTTGAAAAACTAACTGCGTTGCCGCTACGGCGTTGAAAACGCCCTCAAAATGCTCATTTGCCACACGTAGACTGCGCTTTCCGGCCGTTTCCGCCTTGTATCGGCTGCCTCGTCTACGTTCTTCAACGGCCTGCTAGCTCAAGCCCAACTCGCGCCAGATCCGCATCACGCCTTGGCGCTCCGCGTGAAACTGGTCACCACTCACTACGCCCGGCTGCTTCTGCAACGCCTGCCGGTGGGCGGCGGAGCGGTAGGCCTTGTAGGCCTCCTGCAGCAGGCTGACCGCCTCACCGGACAGCAATCCGACCTGCTCGAGGCCGTCGAGAATGCGGATGTTATCGGTGTAGCGCACCAGCTCAGGGTGCTGTCGCGACCAGGCAAGGGCCGCATATTGCACCATAAATTCGATATCGACGATACCGCCGGCGTCCTGCTTCAGATCGAAGGGAACGGTGCTTTCGAAGGCGTTCGCAGCGGTTCCCGCCGCAGTTTCGCGCGTTCCCAGGGTGGTACGCATCTTCGCCCGCATCTCGCTGACGTCCTGCTGCAGGGTGGCCAGGTCGCGCTCGCGCCCCAGCACCGCCAGGCGTACCGAGTCGAACGCCGTCGCCACGCGCTTGCAGCCCACCAGCACGCGGGCACGCACCAGCGCCTGGTGTTCCCAGGTCCAGGCCTCGTTCTCCTGGTAGCGCTGGAAGGCACCCAGCGAGCTCACCAGCAGGCCGGACGCGCCGGAGGGGCGCAAGCGCATGTCCACTTCGTAGAGCGAGCCGGAGGTGGTCTGGGTGGTGAGCAGGTGGATGATGCGCTGGCCCAGGCGGGTGAAGAACTGCGCACCATCGATGGGCTTGGCGCCATCGGTCTCCGCCTGCGGGTCGCCGTCATGGATGAACACCAGGTCGAGGTCGGAGCCATGGCCGAACTCCAGGCCGCCGACCTTGCCGTAGCCGACGATGATGAAGTCCGGGTCGCAGGCGCTGCCATCCGCGCGACGCGGCGCACCATGGCGGGCCACGGTGTGGCGCCAGGCCAGGGCCAGCACCTGGTCGAGAATGGCTTCGGCCAGCCAGGTCAGGTAGTCGCTGACTTTCATCAGCGGCAAGGTGCCGGCGATCTCGGAGGCCGCCACCCGCAGGCTGTGGGCCAGCTTGAAGTGACGCAGGGCCTCCATCTGCTGCTCGAGGTCGTCCTCGGGAATGCGGGTCAGCCGCTCACGCAGCTCGGCGGCGAGCTCGGGGGCCAGCGGCGGATGGTAGAGACGGCCTTCGTTGAGCAGCTCGTCCAGCAGCAGCGGGTAGCGGGCGATCTGCTCGGCGATCCAGGGGCTGGCGGCGCAGAGGGTGATCAGGCGTTCCAGGGCGCCAGGGTTCTCGCTGAGCAGCACCAGGTAGGCCGAGCGCCGGGCCACCTTCTCCACCAGCGGCAGCACGCGCTCCAGCACGAGGTCCGGCTTGCCGTGCTCGCTGGCCATGTTCAGCAGGCGCGGGATGAAGGCGTCCATGCGCTCGCGCCCGAGGCGCTGCATGGCGCGCAGCTGCGGGCCGTTGCGCAGGTCGACCAGGCGCTTGAGGGCGGCCAGCGGGTCGAGGAAGCCGGCTTCGCTCAACTGCCGGCAGGCGCTCTCTTCATCCAGGGCGTCTTCCCACAGCGGCAGCCACTCGCCGCCGATGCAAGCGTCCTGCGGGCCCGACTCCTCGTCCTGGTCCGGATCGGCGATGACCTGATGGAAATGCCACTCGATACGGCCGCGCCAGTACATAAGGCGCTCATGGAAGGCCGACCAATCGTCGAAGCCCATGATGAAGGCGACGCGGGCGCGGTCCAGGTCGTTGTCCGGGAGCATCTGCGTCTGCCGGTCGGCGATGGCCTGCAAGGCGTGCTCGGTGTAACGCAGGAAGGCATAGCCGTCGCGTAGCTCGGCGACCACCGCCGGTGGCAGGTAGCCCTGGCCTTCGAGCGTCGCCAGCACCTTGAGCAGCGGGCGCTGCTGCAGGCTCAGGTCGCGACCGCCATGGATGAGCTGGAAGGCCTGGGCGATGAACTCAACCTCGCGGATGCCGCCGGAGCCGAGCTTGACGTTCTCGGTCATGCCCTTGCGGCGCACTTCCTGCTGGATCAGCTGCTTCATCGAACGCAGCGCCTCGATGGCCGAGAAGTCCAGGTAGCGGCGATAGACGAAGGGCCGCAGCATCTCCAGCAGCTGCGCGCCGGCCTGCTGGTCACCGCCGACCACCCGCGCCTTGATCATCGCGTAGCGCTCCCAGTCGCGCCCCTGGTCCTGGTAGTACTGCTCCAGCGCATTGAAGCTGAGCACCAGCGCGCCGGACGAGCCGTAGGGGCGCAGGCGCATGTCGACGCGGAAGGCGAAACCGTCGACGGTGATGGCGTCCAGCGCCTTGATCAGCTTCTGGCCGAGGCGGATGAAGAACTCCTGGTTATCCAGCGCACGCTTGGCGCCTTCGGTCTCGCCGCCCTCGGGGTAGCCGAATATCAGGTCGATGTCCGAGGACAGGTTCAGCTCATGGGCGCCCAGCTTGCCCATGCCGAGGATGACCAAATGCTGCGGCTGCCCGGAGCGGCGCCCGGTTGGGGTGCCGAACTGCGCGCAGTGGCGGCTGTAGAGCCAGTGGTAGGCGCCGTCGATGCAGGCATCGGCGAGATCGGAGAGATCGCGGCAGGTTTCCGCGAGGTCCGCCTGGCGGGTCAGATCGCGCCAGATGATGCGCACTTGCTGGCGATTGCGAAAACGCCTCAGGTGGTGCGCCAGCTCGTCCTCACTCCCACAGGCGGAGATGACCGAACCCAATTTTGTACACAATTCACCACTTTTAAGTGTACATTCCAGCTCGCCCGATTCCGCCAGCTGCATGAGCATCGCCGGATCGCGCCGCGTCTGCTCGGCCACGAAATCACTGGCTGCGCAAACCCGCAGGAACGCCTGCTTCCGTTCGTCGGGCCAGCCGTCGAATACCGCACGCAGGGATTCCGGAAGGCCCTCCTGATCGGAGGTGAAGGCCTGGCGAGCACGGTCGGCGAGCGATTGCAGTTGTGGAGGGAGGGCGACAAGCGGGGGCAGGCTCATGGTCTATCCTGTGATCGGCGTACGCCGGGCCTGTGGTTGCTGGCCTCGCGCCGCCCATCTGTAGTTTTACTACGAAAGATTGTGTCCAGAGTGCTGAAACGGCCGTCGAAATGTAGTAAAACTACACAAGGCCGGTTCGACCCCCGGTAAATCCAAGAATTAGCAATCTGCCAGCCCATAAGGCTGTCAGTGAACATAGGCGTCCGATTCTGGAAGCCTTTCCGCCCTGGAGCAAGCCATGCAAGACCTCGATCCCGTCGAAACCCAGGAATGGCTGGACGCCCTGGAATCGGTTCTCGACAAAGAAGGCGAAGACCGCGCGCACTACCTGATGACCCGTATGGGTGAACTCGCTACCCGTAGCGGTTCGCAGCTTCCCTATGCCATCACCACGCCGTACCGCAACACGATCCCCGTCACCCACGAAGCACGCATGCCTGGCGACCTGTTCATGGAACGCCGCATTCGCTCGCTGGTACGCTGGAACGCGCTGGCAATGGTCATGCGCACCAACCTGAAGGACTCCGACCTGGGCGGTCACATCTCCAGCTTCGCGTCCTCGGCGACCCTCTACGACATCGGCTTCAACTACTTCTTCCAGGCCCCGACCGACGAACACGGCGGCGACCTGATCTACTTCCAGGGCCACGCCTCCCCCGGCGTCTACGCCCGCGCCTTCATGGAAGGCCGCATCACCGAAGAGCAGATGAACAACTTCCGCCAGGAGGTCGACGGCAACGGCCTGTCGTCCTACCCGCACCCCTGGCTGATGCCGGACTTCTGGCAGTTCCCCACCGTATCCATGGGCCTCGGCCCGATCCAGGCGATCTACCAGGCGCGCTTCATGAAGTACCTGGAAAGCCGCGGCTTCATCCCCGCCGGCAAGCAGAAGGTCTGGTGCTTCATGGGCGACGGCGAGTGCGACGAGCCCGAATCCCTCGGCGCCATCTCCCTGGCCGGCCGCGAGAAACTGGACAACCTGATCTTCGTCATCAACTGCAACCTGCAGCGCCTCGACGGCCCGGTACGCGGCAACGGCAAGATCATCCAGGAACTCGAAGGCGTCTTCCGTGGCGCCCAGTGGAACGTCAACAAGGTCATCTGGGGCCGCTTCTGGGACCCGCTGCTGGCCAAGGACGTCGACGGCATCCTGCAGCGCCGCATGGACGAAGTCATCGACGGCGAATACCAGAACTACAAGGCCAAGGACGGCGCGTTCGTCCGCGAGCACTTCTTCAACACCCCCGAACTCAAGGCCATGGTCGCCGACCTGTCCGACGACGAGATCTGGAAGCTCAACCGTGGCGGCCACGACCCGTACAAGGTCTATGCGGCCTACCACCAGGCGGTCAACCACAAGGACCAGCCCACCGTCATCCTGGCCAAGACCATCAAGGGTTACGGCACCGGTGCCGGCGAAGCGAAGAACACCGCGCACAACACCAAGAAGGTCGACGTCGACAGCCTGAAGTCGTTCCGCGACCGCTTCGACATCCCGGTGAAGGACGACGAGCTGGAGAACCTGCCCTTCTTCAAACCCGAGGAAGGCAGCGCCGAAGCCCGTTACCTGAGCGAGCGCCGTGCCGCCCTGGGTGGCTTCGTGCCCCAGCGTCGCGCCAAGAGCTTCAGCATCCCCACCCCGCCGCTGGACACCCTCAAGGCCATCCTCGACGGCTCGGGTGACCGTGAGATCTCCACCACCATGGCCTTCGTGCGGATCCTCTCGCAACTGGTCAAGGACAAGGAAATCGGCCAGCGCATCGTCCCCATCATCCCGGACGAAGCCCGCACCTTCGGCATGGAAGGCATGTTCCGCCAGCTGGGCATCTACTCCTCCGTCGGCCAGCTCTACGAGCCCGTCGACAAGGACCAGGTGATGTTCTACCGCGAGGACAAGAAGGGCCAGATCCTCGAGGAAGGCATCAACGAAGCGGGCGCCATGAGCTCCTTCATCGCCGCCGGCACCTCGTACTCCAGCCACAACCAGCCGATGCTGCCGTTCTACATCTTCTATTCGATGTTCGGCTTCCAGCGCATCGGCGACCTGGCCTGGGCCGCTGGCGACAGCCGCACCCGTGGCTTCCTGATCGGCGGCACCGCCGGCCGTACCACGCTCAACGGCGAAGGCCTGCAGCACGAGGACGGCCACAGCCACATGCTGGCCGGCACCATCCCCAACTGCCGCACCTTCGACCCCACCTATGGCTATGAGCTCGCGGTGATCATCCGCGAAGGCATGCGCCAGATGACCGAAGAGCAGCAGGACGTCTTCTACTACATCACCGTGATGAACGAGGCCTACACCCAGCCCGCCATGCCGGCCGGTGTCGAGGAAGGCATCATCAAGGGCATGTACCTGCTCGAAGAGGACAAGAAGGAAGCCGCGCACCACGTGCAGCTGCTGGGCTCGGGCACCATCCTGCGCGAAGTCCGCGAAGCGGCGAAGATCCTCCGCGACGAGTTCAACGTCGGCGCCGATGTCTGGAGCGTCACCAGCTTCAACGAACTGCGCCGCGACGGCCTGGCCATCGAGCGCCACAACCGCCTGCACCCGGGCCAGAAGCCCAAGTCGACCTACGTCGAGCAGTGCCTGAATGGCCGCAAGGGCCCGGTCGTGGCCTCCACCGACTACATGAAGCTGTTCGCCGAACAGATTCGCCAGTGGGTGCCGAGCAAGGAATTCAAGGTCCTGGGTACCGACGGCTTCGGCCGCAGCGACAGCCGCAAGAAGCTGCGCCACTTCTTCGAAGTGGACCGCTACTGGGTCGTCCTGGCGGCACTGGAAGCCCTTGCGGATCGTGGCGACATCGAACCGAAAGTGGTGGCCGAGGCCATCGCCAAGTTCGGCATCGACCCCGATAAGCGCAACCCCCTGGACTGCTGAGGAGACGCATTGTGAGTGAGTTGATCCGCGTACCCGATATCGGCGGCGAAGGCGAAGTGATCGAGATCCTGGTCAAGGTCGGCGACCGCGTCGAAGCCGACCAGAGCCTGGTCACCCTGGAATCCGACAAGGCCAGCATGGAAGTCCCCTCGCCCAAGGCCGGCGTGGTGAAGAGCCTGAAGGTGAAGATCGGCGACCGCCTCAAGGAAGGCGACGACCTGATCGAACTGGACGTCGAGGGCGCCGCTGCTGCGGCACCCGCGCCCCAGGCTCCGGCCGCTGCGCCCAAGGAACAAGAGCAGCCCGCCGCGGCGCCGGCACCCGCTGCCGCCGCCACCACTGAAAGCGTCCAGGACGTGCGCGTCCCGGACATCGGTTCCGACAGCAAGGCCAAGGTGATCGAGATCCTGGTCAAGGCCGGCGATCGCGTCGAAGCCGACCAGAGCCTGATCACCCTGGAGTCCGACAAGGCCAGCATGGAGATCCCCTCGCCCGCCGCCGGCGTGGTCGAGAGCGTCGTGGTCACGCTGGATGCCGAAGTCGGCACCGGCGACCTGATCATCAAGCTGCGCACCGCAGGCGCCGCCCCGGCCGCCGCCAAGGCTGCCGAAGCACCTGCCGCCGCACCGGCTCCGGCCCCCGCCGCCGCCCCGGCCGCTCCGGCTGTCGAAGCCGTGCAGGACGTCCACGTCCCGGACATCGGCTCCGACAGCAAGGCCAAGGTGATCGAGATCCTGGTCAAGGCCGGCGATCGCGTCGAAGCCGACCAGAGCCTGATCACCCTGGAATCCGACAAGGCCAGCATGGAGATCCCCTCGCCCGCCGCCGGCGTGGTCGAGAGCGTCGTGGTCAAGCTGGATGCCGAAGTCGGCACCGGCGACCTGATCCTCAAGCTGCGCACCGCAAGCGCCGCCCCGGCTGCCGCACCAGCACCCGCCGCGCAGGACAGCCAGCCGGTGCATCGCGTACCAGCGGGCGCCAGCCCGGCCGTGGCCGCCGAAGTCAACGCCATCGCCTCGCTGTCGGCCGCCGCCGCCGGCAGCCCCGGCGCACCGGCGCGCTCCGACGGCGCCAAGGTCCATGCCGGCCCGGCCGTGCGCCAGCTGGCCCGCGAGTTCGGCGTCGAGCTGGGCGCGGTCACTGCCACCGGCCCGCACGGTCGTGTGCTCAAGGAAGACGTGCAGGCCTATGTCAAGGCCGTAATGCAGAAGTCCAAGGACGCCCCGGCAGCCGCCGCGGGTGCTACCGCTGGCGCCGGCATCCCGCCGATCCCCACCGTCGACTTCAGCAAGTTCGGTGAGATCGAGGAAGTGGCGATGACCCGCCTGATGCAGGTCGGCGCTGCCAACCTGCACCGCAGCTGGCTCAACGTCCCCCACGTGACCCAGTTCGACTCCTCCGACATCACCGAGCTGGAAGCCTTCCGCGTCGCCCAGAAAGCCGTCGCCGAGAAAGCCGGCGTCAAGCTGACCGTGCTGCCGCTGCTGCTCAAGGCCTGCGCCTACCTGCTCAAGGAAATGCCGGACTTCAACAGCTCCCTCGCCCCCAGCGGCAAGGCGCTGATCCGCAAGAAGTACGTGCACATCGGCTTCGCCGTGGACACCCCGGACGGCCTGCTGGTCCCGGTGATCCGCAACGTCGACCAGAAGAGCCTGCTGCAACTGGCTGCCGAAGCAGCCGCCCTGGCCGAAAAGGCCCGGACCAAGAAGCTCTCGGCGGACGACATGCAAGGCGCCTGCTTCACCATCTCCAGCCTCGGCCACATTGGCGGCACCGGCTTCACGCCGATCGTCAACGCGCCGGAAGTGGCGATCCTCGGCGTGTCCAAGGCCACCATCCAGCCGATATGGGACGGCAAGGCCTTCCAGCCGCGCCTGATGCTGCCGCTGTCGCTGTCCTACGACCACCGTGTGATCAACGGTGCCGCCGCCGCGCGCTTCACCAAGCGCCTGGGTGACGTGTTGGCGGATATCCGCACCATGCTGCTGTAAACCTTTGCTTCATCGCGAGCACGCCACGCTCGCACCTCGACCCCGCCCCTTTAGGCGGGGTTTTTTTTCCCTGGATCCACGCAAGGACACGCCTGCCGGCGCCCAGGCGCGGTCCTGCGGTGGCCCGCATCGCGTCATCGAAGGAAGGAGGGAGAGGCGGAACCCACCCGCACCGGCAGGTGGGTCCGGTTGCAGCCGGGTCAGCCCTTCTGCAGGTTGCGGATCAGGAAGCTGAACGCCTTGGCCAACTGCCCGGCACCGTCCAGGTCACGCACGATGGTCAGCATCGGCTCGCTGGAGCCCGGCACGTTGAGCACACAGGCCTGGCCCTCGCGCGGGCAGGCATAGCTGATGCTCGGATCGACGCCGAACACCGGCAGCAGCCGGTTGCGCACCGCGACGCCGGTCCCCGTCGTGGCCCGGACTTCCTCGCGCAGCATCAGCTCACCCGGCCGCGCCAGGCTCACCTGGTACTGCAGGTCACGCCGATCACTGGAGCCGACCTGGTAACCGGCGCTTAGGGCATAGGTCTTCAGCAGCGCATTGGTGTGCGCGAACAGCGCCTTGCGCTCGTCATCGGTCAGGTAGAGACGCTTGATCTCGGCCAGGTAGCGGGTCTGCTCAGCGCTGCTGAGAACCGGCTCCGAACCGGCCGCCGAGACCGGTGATAAAAAAAACATACCGCACAGCACCAAAGCCCCACCAAGTTGTCTTGTCAGCCCCATCCGCATGATGCACCCTTGCCCGACGCCATATTAAGAAGTGGGCCGAGGCCCGACTCGGTCAGCATACTGGAACCCCCCCGCCCGATGAAAAGCCATCCCGATGCCGCCAGCCGTACGGTGGCCGAGGTTGTGACGCAGTTGCCAGTCCCTTCGCGGCTTGGCCTCATGCGTTTCGAGCGGATCAACGAGGCCAGCTGGGCGCTGCTGTTCCTCGACCCCAATTGCGAACGCCATATCGGCATGCCGGCCACCGAGCTCTGCGCCCTGGTCGGCTCCCCCTACGCCAGCCTGATGTCCCCCGAAGCCCGCTACCGCCTTCACGACGAAATCCAGCGCCAGCTGGCCGGCGGTGCCAGCTACCAGGTGCAGTACAGCCTGCACACGACCGACGGCGTGCGCACCATCCTCGAGCTCGGCGAAGCCTTCCAGCAGCACGGCCGCAGCCTGCTTCGCGGCTACCTGCTGCCGGTGGATGCCGAGGATGCCGAAGCGGGTGAAGACACCGACCAGCGCCTCAGCGAACTGGAAGCCCAGAACACCCGCCTCAAGAGCTCCCTGGACCTCTATCAGCGCTCCCAGGAAGACCACCTGCAACACCTGATCCGCTCCCGCGCGCAGCAGAGCCTGATCGTGCGCCTGGCCCGCCACCGCTACGGTGCCGGCGACCCCGCCCTGGAGGCGGCCAAGCTGATCACCTAGGCCGCCTGCGAAGCCTACGAAGTGTCCCGCGCGTCCCTGTGGATGTTCGACGGCGACCTGTTGCGCGCCATCAACCTCTACCGGCGCGACCAGGACCACCACGAACACCCGGACGCCATCGACGTCAGCCGCTACCCGCAGTACCTCGAAGCCCTGCACAGCGGGCGCGCCATCGACGCCCACAATGCCCAGCGCGACCCCCGCACCAGCGAGCTGGCGGACGACTACCTCAAGCCCCAGGGCATCGTCGCCCTGCTCGATGCCAGCGTGCGCATCGGCGGCGATGTGGTCGGCGTGCTGTGCCTGGAGCACACCGGCGGCCAGCGCGTCTGGCAGACCGACGAGATCGCCTTCGCCGGCGAGCTGGCCGACCAGTTCGCCCAGGTCCTGGTCAACCAGCAGCGCCTCGACGCCACCAACGCCCTGCACCTGTTCCAGCGCGCCGTCGAGCAGAGCGCCAGCGCCTTCCTGCTGGTGGACCGCGACGGCCTGGTGGAGTACGTCAACCCCAGCTTCACCGCCATCACCCAGTACAGCTCGGATGAAGTCCATGGCCGCCGCCTGTCCGACCTGCCGGCCCTGGAGAACCTCAGCGACCTGCTGTTCGACGCCCGCTCCAGCCTCTCCACCAGCAACAGCTGGCAGGGCGAGTTCCGCAGCCGGCGCAAGAACCTGGAGCCCTACTGGGGCCAGTTGTCCATCTCCAAGGTGTTCGGCGAGAACGGCGAGCTGACGCACTACATCGGCATCTACGAGGACGTCACCCACAACAAGCTGGCCCAGCAGCGCATCGAGAAGCTGGCCTACACCGACAACCTCACCGGGCTGGGCAACCGCCCGTACTTCATCCGCAGCCTGGAGGAGCGCTTCCAGAGCGACCTCGAATCGCCCCTCTGCCTGCTGCTGGTGGACATCGACAACTTCAAGCGCATCAACGACAGCCTCGGCCACCAGACCGGCGACAAGCTCCTGGTCAGCCTCGCCCGCCGCCTGCGCAACACCCTCGGCCAGGGCGACATCCTCGCGCGCTTCGCCAGCAACGAGTTCGCCGTGCTGCTCGACGGCGCCGACCTGGAAAGCGGGCAGAGGACCGCCGGGCAGATCCTCCACACCCTCGACAAGCCGCTGTTCGTCGACAACCAGCTGATCAGCGTCACCGGCTCCCTCGGCCTCGCCTGCGCACCGCAGCACGGGCGCGACCCGCAGACCCTGATGAAGCACGCCGGCCTCGCCCTGCACAAGGCCAAGGCCAACGGCAAGCACCAGCTGCAGCTGTTCACCGAAACCCTCAATGCCGAGGCCAGCTACAAGCTGTTCGTCGAGAACAACCTGCGCCGCGCCCTGGCGCAGAACGAGCTGGAAGTCTTCTACCAGCCCAAGCTCTGCCTCAAGACCGGGCAACTGCTGGGCATGGAGGCGCTGCTGCGCTGGCAGCACCCGGAGCGCGGCATGATCCGCCCCGACCAGTTCATCAGCGTCGCCGAGGAAACCGGGATGATCATCCCCATCGGCAAGTGGGTGATCCGCGAAGCCTGCCGCATGAGCCGACGCCTCAGCGCCTCGGGCATGGGCGATGTGCAGGTGGCGATCAACCTCTCGCCCAAGCAGTTCAGCGACCCGGACCTGGTGGGCTCCATCGCCGCCATCCTCCACGAGGAGCAACTGCCCCCGGGGCTGCTGGAACTGGAGCTGACCGAAGGGCTGCTGCTGGAAGCGACCGACGACACCAAGCACCAGCTCAACCGCCTCAAGACCCTCGGCCTGACCCTGGCCATGGACGACTTCGGCACCGGCTACTCCTCCCTCAGCTACCTGAAGAAGTTCCCGATCGACGTCATCAAGATCGACCGCAGCTTCATCAAGGACATCCCCGACAACCAGGACGACATGGAAATCACCTCGGCGGTGATCGCCATGGCCCACAACCTCAAGCTCAAGGTCGTCGCCGAAGGCATCGAGAGCGCCCAGCAGCTGGCCTTCCTCCGCCGCCAGCGCTGCGATGTCGGCCAGGGCTACCTGTTCGACCAGCCCATCCCCGGGCACCTGCTGGTGGAAAGCCTGCGCCGCTACCCCTGCCGACCGCAGCCCTGAGCCCCGAGCCTGCTGTAACATCGGCCATTCCCGCAGGTCTATCGACCAGCCAGCCACCCTTCGAGGAGAACGCCATGGTCCTGCGCTCGCAGATCCTTGCCCACAAAATCGAGCTGCCCACCGCGGCACAGGCATTGCCCGGCCGCGAATCGCCGATGCCGGTTCCCGATGCCCACTACGTCAACGGCCGCCCCCTGCAGGCGCCCTTCCCCGCCCACCTGCAACAGGCGGTGTTCGGCCTCGGCTGCTTCTGGGGCGCCGAGCGGCGTTTCTGGCAACAGGAAGGCGTCTGGTCCACTGCGGTCGGCTACGCCGGCGGCCACACTCCGAACCCGACCTACGACGAAGTCTGCTCCGGCCTCACCGGGCACACCGAGGTCGTCCTGGTGGTATTCGACCCGCAGGTGATCAGCTACGAGAAACTGCTCTCGGTGTTCTGGGAAGCCCACAACCCGACCCAGGGCATGCGCCAGGGCAACGACATCGGCACCCAGTACCGCTCGGCCATCTACTGCAGCGACGCCACCCAGCTGGAAGCCGCCAGGGCCAGCGAAGCACGCTTCCAGGCCGAATTGAGCAAATCCGGCTTCGGCGCCATCACCACCGAGATCGACGAAATGCCGCCCTTCTATTACGCCGAGGCGTACCACCAGCAGTACCTGGCGAAGAATCCGGGGGGTTATTGCGGGTTGGGGGGGACGGGGGTTTGTATGCCGGTTTAGAGCTTGAGGCTGGAAGCTTGAAGCTGGAAGAAGGAGCGCCGGCCTGAGGCCTCTGGCTTCCGGCTTCCGGCTTCCGGCTTCCGGCTTCCGGCTTCAAGCTTCAAGCTTCAAGCTATCAACTGTCCGCAATAATCCAGTCCAACCGCCAACCACCCTGACTCTGCGCGAGCTTGTCGCTCAGCCAGGGCAGCAGCTGGCGCAGTTCCTCTTCGATTCCCCACGGCGGGTTGGCGATGGCCAGGCCCGAGCCGTTGAGGCCGAGGGCGTTGTCCGCCGGGTGCACCATCAGCTCCACGCGCAGCAGCTTGGGCGCGCCGGAGGCCTCCAGGCCCTGGTAGAAGCGCTTGAGCTGGCGCTGGTCCTTGATCGGGTACCAGATCGCCACGACGGTCTGGCGCATGCGGCCGATGGCTTCCTTCAGCGCGGTCACGCAGCGTTCCAGTTCGTCGGCCTTCTCGAAGGGCGGGTCGATCAGCATCAGCGCGCGCTTCTCCGCCGTCGGCAGCAGGGCCCGGGGCAGGTGCCAGCCTTCGCCCAGGTGCACGGCAACGCGGCGGTCGCCGGCCATGTTCTCCTTCAGCGCCTGGCCGTCTTCCGGGTGCTTCTCGTTCAGGTGCAGGCGGTCCTGCGGACGGGTCAGCCGGCGAGCCAGTTCGGGGGAGCCGGGGTAATGACGAAGCTCGCCCTCCGGGTTCAGCGCCTGCAGCACGCCGAGGTAATCCACCATCAGCGCCGGCAGGTCGGGCTGGCCCCAGAGCCGGCCGATGCCCTCCTCCCATTCCCCGGTGCGGCTGGCCTGGTCGCCGGCCAGGTCGTAGAGGCCGACGCCGGCGTGGCTGTCGAGGTAGGCGAAGGGCGCCTCCTTGCGTGACAGCAGGGCGATCAGGCGGGCCAGGGTCAGGTGTTTGAGCACATCGGCATGGTTGCCGGCATGGAAGGCGTGACGGTAGTTCATGGTGTGGGAATCCTCGCGAGGCGCGCAGTTTACCAGCCGCGACGCTGGCCGGGTTTTGCCGCTTTATCACCCTTATGGATGTTGCTAGGCGACCTTCATTCACCGATCTAGACTCCGGCCATCCAACCGGAGATCCGACATGTCCGAGACCCTGCTCAGTTCCCGCAACCTGGCCTTCGAACTCTACGAAGTGCTGGACGCCGAAGCCCTGACCCAGCGCGAGCGCTTCGCCGATCACAACCGCGAAACCTTCGACGCCGCCATCGGCACCGCCCGCAGCATCGCCGAGAAATACTTCGCCCCGCACAACCGCAAGGGCGACGAGATCGAGCCGGAATACCACGACGGCGCCGCCACGCTGATCCCGGAAGTGAAACCCGCCGTGGACGCCTTCCTCGAAGCCGGCTTCCTCAACGCCACCCGCAGCTTCGAGCAGGGTGGCATGCAGTTGCCTACCCTGCTGTCCCAGGCCTGCTTCGCCCACTTCCAGTCGGCCAACGTCGGCAGCTCGGCCTACCCCTTCCTCACCATGGGCGCGGCCAACCTGATCGAGAGCTTCGGCAGCGACGAGCAGAAGCAGCGCTTCCTGCAGCCGATGATCGAGGGCCGTTTCTTCGGCACCATGGCGCTCACCGAGCCCCACGCCGGCTCCTCGCTGTCGGACATCCGCACCCGCGCCGAACCGGCCGGCGACGGCACCTACCGCATCAAGGGCAACAAGATCTTCATCTCCGGCGGCGACCACCCGCTGTCGGACAACATCGTGCACATGGTGCTGGCCAAGCTGCCGGACGCCCCGCCCGGGGTGAAAGGCATCTCGCTGTTCATCGTGCCCAAGTTCCTGGTCAACGACGACGGCTCCCTCGGCAAGCGCAACGACGTGATCCTCGCCGGCCTGTTCCACAAGATGGGCTACCGCGGCACCACCTCCACCGCGCTGAACTTCGGCGACAACGGCGACTGCGTCGGCTACCTGGTGGGCAAGCCCCACGCCGGCCTTGCCTACATGTTCCAGATGATGAACGAGGCCCGCATCGGCGTCGGCATGGGCGCGGTGATGCTCGGCTACGCCGGCTACCTCTACTCCCTGGAATACGCCCGCGAGCGCCCGCAAGGCCGCCTGCCCGATGGCAAGGACCCGACCAGCGCCCAGGTGGCGATCATCGAGCACGCCGACGTGCGCCGCATGCTGCTGACCCAGAAGGCCTACGTGGAAGGCGCCTTCGACCTGGGCCTGTACGCCGCGCGCCTGTTCGACGACACCCAGACCCTCGCCACCGAGCAAGAGCGCAAGCAGGCCCATGAACTACTCGACCTGCTCACCCCCATCGTCAAGTCCTGGCCCTCGGAGTTCTGCCTCAAGGCCAACGAGCTGGCGGTGCAGATCCTCGGCGGCCACGGCTACACCCGCGAATACCCGGTGGAGCAGTACTACCGCGACAATCGCCTCAACCCCATCCACGAAGGCACCCACGGCATCCAGTCGCTGGACCTGCTGGGGCGCAAGGTGGCGCAGAATAACGGCGCCGGCCTCAAGCAACTGACCCGCCTGATCAACGACACCTGCCAGCGCGCCGCCGCCCATGGCTCCCTCGACGCCCTGCGCCAGCCGCTGGAGCAGGCCGTCGCGCGCCTCTCCGCCGTGACCCTGGCACTGCTCGGCGACCTGATGCAGGGCAAGGTCAACCAGGCCCTGGCCAACTCCGCGCTCTACCTCAACGCCTTCGGCCACGCGGTGATCGGCTGGCGCTGGCTGGAGCAGGCGATCCGCGCCGAGGAAGGCCTGGCCAGCGGCAACCCCGCCGACGCCGACTTCTACAAGGGCAAGCTGCAGGCCGCGCGCTACTTCCTCACCTGGGAAGTGCCGAGCGTCCATCACGCCCTGGCCATCCTCGAGGCCCGCGACGACACCTGCCTGGAGATGCGCGACGCCTGGTTCTGATTCCAACGCTTTCAGGGTTTCCCTGCCCCGCGCACATGCGGGGCTTTTTTTGCCCGCGTCGCGCTGCGCCACCGACGACGGTGCAAGGGGGGACGCGTCATCCCCGCGAACGCGGGGACCCACTGGAACGCCCATCGGTATCGTCCCTTCTCCCTCGGCAAAGCGGGCTCGGAGAACATCCTGACCGCCTGGTCGATTCCATGAACGGACGGCTCGGCTGCGGTCGAAAAAACCTGAGGATTTCTACCGATCAGCGCTTGCGGCGCGTTGCGGGTAGCAGGTTAGAATCCAGCTGGCATGCACGCTGCATGCATCCCTCCAGCGTCACCCCCCGACATCGTTACCAGGAGCTTCAATACGTGGATGCAGCCACCATCAATAGCCTGTTCCTGATCGGCGCGTTGCTGGTCGGCGCAAGCATTCTGGTGAGCTCGGTTTCCTCGCGCCTGGGCATCCCCATCCTGGTCATCATCCTTGCCGTCGGCATGGTCGCCGGCATCGACGGCCCGGGCGGGATCGGCTTCAGCAACTACCCGCTGGCCTACCTGGTGGGCAACCTGGCGCTGGCCATCATCCTGCTCGACGGCGGCCTGCGCACGCGGGTCTCCAGCTTCCGCGTGGCCTTGTGGCCGGCGCTGTCGCTGGCCACGGTCGGCGTGCTGATCACCACCGGGCTGACCGGCATGGCCGCCGCCTGGCTGTTCGACCTGGACGTCATGCAGGGCCTGCTGATCGGCGCCATCGTCGGCTCCACCGACGCCGCGGCGGTGTTCTCCCTGCTCGGCGGCAAGGGCCTCAACGAACGGGTCACCGCCACCCTGGAGATCGAATCCGGCAGCAACGACCCGATGGCGGTGTTCCTCACCGTCACCCTGATCGACATGCTGGCCAAGGGGCAGACCGAGATCAGCCTGTCCTTCCTCGGCCACCTGGTCAGCGAGTTCGGCATCGGCGCGCTGCTCGGCCTCTCCGGTGGCTGGCTGCTGCTGCAACTGATCAACCGCATCAACCTGCCCAACGGCCTCTATCCCCTGCTGGTGGTGAGCGGCGGCCTGCTGGTGTTCGCCCTCACCAACTTCCTGCACGGCAGCGGCATCCTCGCCGCCTACCTTTGCGGCCTGGTGCTGGGCAACCGGCCGATCCGCTCGCGGCACAGCATCCTGCACATGCTCGACGGCATGGCCTGGCTGGCGCAGATCGGCATGTTCCTCGTGCTCGGCCTGCTGGTCACGCCCCACGACCTGCTGCCCATCGCCGTCCCCGCCCTGGGCCTGGCGCTGTGGATGATCCTCTTCGCCCGCCCGCTGTCGGTGATGATCGGGCTGATCCCCTTCCGTGCCTTCCACGACCGCGAGAAGGCCTTCATCGCCTGGGTCGGCCTGCGCGGCGCGGTGCCGATCATCCTCGCGGTGTTCCCGATGATGGCCGGCCTGCCCCATTCGCAGCTGTACTTCAACCTGGCCTTCTTCATCGTCCTCGTGTCCCTGCTGCTGCAGGGCGCCAGCCTGCCACTCGCGGCCAGGCTGCTGCGGGTGACGGTGCCGCCGGAGCCGGCGCCCATCTCCCGCGCCGGGCTGGAGATCCACCCCACCAGCGAGTGGGAGCTGTTCGTCTACCGCCTGGGCGCGGAGAAGTGGTGCATCGGCGCCGCCCTGCGCGAACTGAAGATGCCCGAAGGCACCCGCATCGCCGCCCTGTTCCGTGGCACCGAGCTGCTCCACCCCTCGGGCTCCACCGTGCTGGAGGCCGGCGACATCCTCTGCGTGATCGGCCACGAGCATGATCTTCCCGCCCTCGGCAAGCTGTTCAGCCAGGCGCCCCAGCGCGGCCTGGACCTGCGCTTCTTCGGCGACTTCGTCCTCGAAGGCGACGCCCAGCTGTCCGCCGTCGCCTCGCTCTACGGCCTGAAGCTGGAGGACATCGATGGCAGCCAGCCGCTGGGACGCTTCATCGCCCACGAGATCGGCGGCGAGCCCATCGTCGGCGACCAGGTGGAATGGAACGGCCTGACCTGGACCGTGGCCCTGATGGAAGGGAACAAGGTGCGCAAGGTGGGCGTCAAATTCCCCGAAGGTCATGGCCGTCCAGGCCCCGGACTGTTCCTCTGAAGGCGCGGCACATCCCAGCACGGGGCCGCGTCCTGACATATCATCAACCGCACTTTTTCCAGAGCCGCCCCACGCGACCATGTCTTTTTTGCGCCCTCTCCTCGCCGCCGCCCTCATCGGCTTCTGCCTCGGTGCCACGCCCGTGCATGCCGCCGAACCACCGACCAGCGCCAAGGTCCAGCAGAGCCTGGACAACCTCGCCAGCCGCAAGCTGGCGGAAGCCGACCAGAAGGCCGTGCAGCAGGTGCTGGAGCAGACGCTCACCCAGCTGAGCAACCAGGCCGACAGCGAGAAACGCCTGGCCGACCTCAAGCGCCAGCTCAACGATGCACCGCGCCAGATCGCCGACGCCCAGCGTGAATTCACCCGCCTGAAGGCCAGCAAACCGGTCGATGTCGGCGAGCGCTACGGCAAATACTCCCTGGCCCAGCTCGACCAGTTGCTCAACCAGCGCAGCAGCCAGCTGGCCGGCTGGCAGAAGGACCTGGCCGAGGCCAACAGCCTGATCATCACCGCGCAGACCCGTCCCGAGCGCGCCCAGGCCGAGATCAGCAGCAACCAGGTGCGCACCCAGCAGCTCAACGCCATCCTCAAGGTCGGCAAGGACACCGGCAAGGTGATCACCGACGAGCAGCGCGACCAGTACAACGCCGAGCTGGCCGCCCTCGACGCCCAGACCCAGCTGCGCCGCCAGGAGCTGGCCGGCAACAGCCTGCTGCAGGACCTGGGCAACAGCCGCCGCGACCTGCTGGTCGAGCGCATCCACCGCCTGGAGCAGGAAACCCAGGCCCTGCAGTCGCTGATCAACGACAAGCGCCGGGAAAGCTCCGAGCAGACGGTGGCCGAACTCTCCCGCGAGGCGCAGAAGGCCACCCCCGACAGCCTGCTGGCGGCCGAAAGCTCCACCAACCTCAAGCTCTCCGACTACCTGCTGCGTTCCACCGACCGCCTCAACGAGCTGACCCAGCAGAACCTGCAGACCCGCCAGCAGCTGGACACCCTCAACCAGGCCGACCAGGCGCTGGAAGAGCAGATCAGCGTGCTCAAGGGCAGCCTGCTGCTGTCGAAGATCCTCTACCAGCAGAAGCAGGCCCTGCCGCACCTGAAGCTCGACGGCGACCTGGCCGACGAGATCGCCGACATCCGCCTCTACCAGTTCGAGCTCAGCCAGCAGCGCGACAAGCTCAACAACCCCCAGGCCTACGTCGACGACCTGCTGTCGCGCCAGCCCGCCGACCAGGTGACGCCGGAGCTGCGCGCCACCCTGCTCGACCTGGCCACCACCCGCACCGAACTGTTCGACCGCCTGAGCCGCGAGCTCAACGCCCTGCTCAACGAGTCCATCACCCTGCAGCTCAACCAGAAGCAGCTGCAGAGCACCTCCCAGGCGCTGCGCGCGACCCTGGAGGAGCAGATGTTCTGGATCCCCAGCAACAAGCCGCTGGACCTCGCCTGGCTGAAAAGCGCACCGCACTACCTCAAGCGCCAGCTGATGGACGTGCCCTGGGGCTCGGGCGTGGCCGAGCTGGGTGAAGGCCTGGTCGACCGTCCCTGGCTGTTCATCCCCCTGCTGCTGATGATCGGCGCGCTGTTGTGGCGCCGCAGCTGGCTCTACGAGAAGCTCACCGAGCTGCACCAGGACATCGGCCACTACAAGCGCGACAGCCAGATGCACACGCCCCTGGCACTGCTGCTGAACATTCTCCTGGCGATGCCGGTGACGCTGTTCCTCGCCCTCTGTGGCCTGGCCCTGCAGATCGACGCCCGCGGCCAGAACGCCACCCTCGGCGCCGCGCTGATGGAGATGGCCCAGGCCTGGCTGGTGTTCTACACCCTCTACCGCATCCTCGCCCCGGGCGGCGTCGCCGAGCTGCACTTCCGCTGGCCGCGCCCGCAGGTGGCGCTGCTGAGCAAGCAGATCCGCCGTCTCGGCATGGTGGTGATGGCCCTGGTGGCCGTGGTCACCGTGGCCGAGCACCAGCCCCAGGCCCTGGCCGAGGACGTCATCGGCATCATCGTCGTCATCACCTGCTACGCCCTGATGGCCCTGGTGCTGAGCAACCTGCTGCTGGCCGAGCCGATGCGCGAGCACACCTCGCCCTTCCGCTTCCTCATCGGCCTGGGCTTCACCCTGCTGCCGCTGGTGTTCATCGTCGCCGTCGGCTTCGGCTACTACTACACCTCGCTCAAGCTCACCGACCGCCTGATCAACACCCTCTACCTGCTGATCCTCACCCTGATCATCGAGGCCGCCTTCGTCCGCGGCCTGGCCGTCGCCGCCCGGCGCCTGGCCTACGCCCGCGCGCTGGCCAAGCGCCAGGCGCAGACCAAGGAGAACGCCGAAGGCGAGGAAGTGGCGGTGGAAGAGCCGACCCTGGACATCGAGCAGGTCAACCAGCAGTCCCTGCGCCTGATCCGCCTGGCCCTGCTCGGCGTCTTCATCGCCTCGATGTACCTGGTCTGGGCCGACCTGATCAGCGTCTTCGCCTACCTCGACGAAGTGACGCTCTACCAGTACGCCACCGGCACCGGCGCCGCCGCCACCCAGGTGCCCATCAGCCTGCTGGACGTGCTCGGCGCGCTGATCATCGCCGGCATCACCGCCGCGCTCGCACGCAACCTGCCGGGCCTCCTGGAAGTGCTGGTGCTGTCGCGCCTGAATCTGGCCCAGGGCAGTGCCTACGCCACCACCACGTTGCTCTCCTACGCCATCGCCGGCATCGGTTTCGTCAGCGCCCTGTCCACCCTCGGGGTCAGCTGGGACAAGCTGCAGTGGCTGGTGGCCGCGCTCTCGGTGGGTATCGGCTTCGGCATGCAGGCGATCTTCGCCAACTTCATCTCCGGCCTGATCCTGCTGTTCGAGCGCCCGGTGCGCATCGGCGACCTGGTGACCATCGGCACCGTCACCGGCACGGTGAACCGGATCCGCATCCGCGCCACCCACATCACCGACAGCGACCGCAAGGAAGTCATCGTTCCCAACCAGACCTTCCTCACCAGCCAGTTGATCAACTGGACGCTGACCGACACCGTCACGCGCATCGTGCTGGTCTACAACGTCAACCGCGGCGCCGACCTGGAGCTGGTGCGCAAGCTGCTGCTGCAAGCCACCCAGGAGAACACCCGCGTGCTGCGCGACCCGGCCCCCAACGTGCAGCTGAAGACCTACGGCGCCAGCACCCTGGAACACGAGCTGAAGATCTACGTGCGCGAACTGGGCGACCGGGGCCTGGCCACGGACGAGCTGAACCGGCGCATCGACCAGCTGTTCCAGGAGCACGGCATCAACATCTCCTCGGTGCCGAAGATGGACGTCATCCTCAGCCGCAAGAGCGTCGAGCACGCCCCCGCCGAGGAACAGGCGGCCGACGCCGCCGAAGAGCGCGCCAAGTAAGCCACCGCCACGCGGGGACCACCCATCCCCGCGATTTCCCCCGGCCCCGGCCGCGTGACAAGCTGAGCCCATGAAAAAACTCGACGACCTGCAGTTCGACAACCGCTTCGCCCGCCTGGGCGACGCCTTCTCCATCGAAGTCCTGCCCGACCCGCTGGACGACCCGCACCTGGTGGTGGCGAGCCCGGCGGCGATGGCCCTGCTCGACCTCGACCCGGCGCAAGCCGAGGAGCCCGTGTTCGCCGAGCTGTTCGCCGGGCACACGCTCTGGTCCGACGCCGCCCCGCGCGCCATGGTCTATTCCGGGCACCAGTTCGGCAGCTACAACCCGCGCCTGGGCGACGGCCGCGGCCTGCTGCTGGGCGAGGTGGTCAACCAGGCCGGCGAGCACTGGGACCTGCACCTCAAGGGCGCCGGCCAGACCCCCTACTCGCGCATGGGCGACGGCCGCGCGGTGCTGCGCAGCTCGATCCGCGAGTTCCTTGCCAGCGAGCACCTGCACGCCCTGGGCATCCCCAGCAGCCGCGCGCTGTGCGTCACCGGCTCCAGCACCCCGGTGTACCGCGAGAAGAAGGAGACCGGCGCCATGGTCCTGCGCCTGGCGCCGAGCCACGTGCGCTTCGGCCACTTCGAATACTTCTACTACACCCGCCAGCACGAGCAGTTGAAGACCCTCGGCGAGCACGTGCTGGCCTGCCATTTCCCCGAGTGCCTGGAGGCCGAGGAGCCCTGGCTGGCGATGTTCCGCGAAATCATCGAGCGCAACGCCGGGATGATCGCCCGCTGGCAGGCCTACGGCTTCTGCCACGGGGTGATGAACACCGACAACATGTCGATCCTCGGCATCACCTTCGACTACGGCCCCTACGCCTTCCTCGACGACTTCGACGCCAACCACATCTGCAACCACTCCGACGACAGCGGGCGCTACAGCTTCAGCAACCAGGTGCCCATCGCCCACTGGAACCTCGCCGCCCTGGCCCAGGCGCTGACGCCCCACATCGCCGTGGACGCCCTGCGCGAGGCGCTGGAGCTGTTCCTGCCGCTGTACCAGGCGGCCTGGCTGGACCTGATGCGCCGCCGCCTGGGCCTCACCCGCGCCGAAGAGGGCGACGAGGCCCTGGTGCAGCGCCTGCTGCAACTGATGCAGACCAGCGCGGTGGACTACACGCTGTTCTTCCGCCGCCTCGGCGAGACCACGCCCGAACAGGCGGTCGCGGTGCTGCGCGACGAGTTCGTCGACCTCGCCGGCTTCGATGCCTGGGCGGCGCAGTACGTGGAACGCGCCACCGGCGAAGGCGACGACCAGGACGCCCGCCGCCAGCGCATGCACGCGGTGAACCCGAAGTACATCCTGCGCAACTACCTGGCCCAGCGCGCCATCGAGGCCGCCGAGCAGGGCGACTTCGCCGAGGTGCGCCAGCTGCACGCCGTGCTCGCACGCCCCTTCGACGAGCAGCCCGGCATGGAGCGCTACGCCGAGCGGCCCCCGGAGTGGGGCAAGCACCTGGAGATCAGCTGCTCCTCCTGAGCCCCAGCGCGCGGCGAGGCCCTCAGCGCGCCAGCCCCTCCACCTGCTCCAGCCGCTGCAGCAGGTAGGGGAAGAAGGGATTGGACGTCGCCCGTTGCAGGGCGTCCATGTTCATCACCAGCACCCCGCGCTCACCCCGCAGCGACAGGTTGCCCAGGTGGATGCCGAAGTCGTCCGCCGCATCGGGGTGGCGGCCGTAGAGCCCGTCGCTGTCGGGGAACGGCAGCGCCACGTGGGACAGCGAGAACAGCTCGCGCGGGAAGGCCATGTCCAGGGGCCGGACCCACTCCTCGCGGCCACCGGCCTCGATCACCCGCTCGACCACCTCCCGGCTGCTCGCCGTGGCGTTGGTGATCACCGCCGTGCGATAGGCACGCGGTGGCGGCGGCAACAGCCGCGCCAGCGCCAGGCTGGCGTCCGGGCGCAACAGCGGGCCGAAGTCCACCGAGCGATTGATGTCGAACAGCACCAGCTCGCTGCCGTTGTCCGGGACCAGACGATAGAGCGACGCCACCACCGCCGAGGTGCTCACGGTCGCATCCACCACCGACTGGAAGGTCAGCAGCGGCGGCAGGCCCCGCAACCCGTCGCGCCGCGAGGCGCTCAGCAGCTGCTCCTGCAGCGCGGCGGTGAGCTGGTAGGACTGGCGCGCGCCGTTGACCGGGAAGGAGTTGTACTTGAAGGGGTTGTACTCGGGCAGCAGGTCGAGCCAGGCCGCCTTGGCGAAGGCCGGGAACACCGCCGGCAGGCCCGCCAGCCCGGCGAAACGCGCGTAGCCGGCGACCCCCAGCATGGGCGAGAGCAGCACCAGGCGTTCGGCACGCGGCAGGGACGGGTCCTCCAGCGCATCCAGCGAATATTTCAACGCCAGCGCACCGCCGTTGGAATAGCCCACCAGCCGCAACGGCCGCTGCGCCCCCACCAGCCGCCGGGCCTCGCGCATGGCCAGGCGGGTGGCGGCCAGCCACTGTTCCCAGCTCACGTCGGTCAGCGCCGCCGGCACCGTGCCGTGCCCGGGCAGGCGCAGGCCGAGCACCACAAAGCCCGCCTGGCGGTAACGCAGCGCCAGGTGGCGCAGGCTGTAGGGCGAATCGGTGAGGCCGTGCAGCATCACCACCGCGCCCACCGGCTCGCCTTCGGGACGCAGCACATAGGAGCGATTCCAGTCCTGGCGGAAACGGCCGGGGTACAGCGGGCTGCCCGGGAAATAGCGGTTGGCCGGCACCTGCTCCTCGGCGTCCAGCTGCTCGCTGACCTGTGCACGCACCTGCTCGAAGACGCGCGCCTCGGCGTTCATCCAGGCGCTCCAGTCGGCCTGGTCGAGCTCGCGCTCGTCGAGTTCCTCCGGCACGAACCTGTGCCAGGGCTCGAGTGTCGGCTCGCCCTGGATGTCCAGCACCCGCACGGCGAACACCAGTGACAGCGCCAAGGCCAGCAGCAGCGCGCCCCGGCCCGCCCACCGGATGATCCCAGCCCGCATCGTTCCCGCTCCGTCATGCCCCATGGTTCAGCCTTCGGCCAGCATCCAGCGCAGGCCCATGCGCACATGCTGCTCGGTGCTGTCCACCAGGGGCAGCGGTGAGTCGCAGCCCTCCAGCAGCAGGCCGATCTCGGTGCAGCCGAGGATCGCCGCCTGGGCACCCGCGGCTTGCAGCTGGCGCAGCTGGTCGAGGTAGAACGCCCGCGCCTCGGGGAGGAAGCGGCCCAGGCACAGCTCCTGGAAGATCACCCGGTCGATCTCCGCCATCGCCGTGGCGTCGGGCACCTGTACCTGGATGCCGAAACGCTCGTCCAGGCGCCGCCGGTAGAAATCCTCCTGCATGGTGAAGCGCGTGCCCAGCAGCGCCGCCCGCCCGCAGCCCAGCGCCTGCAGGGCCTCGCCCACACCATCGCCGATATGCAGCAGGGGGATGTCCACCGCCGCCTCGATCGCCGCCGCGACCTTGTGCATGGTGTTGGTGGCCAGCAGCAGGGCACCGGCGCCGGCGCGCTCCAATCCTTGCGCGGCGGCGGCCAGTTGGTGCCCGGCCTCGTCCCAGCCGCCGGACTTCTGCAGCGCGGCGATGCCGGCGAAATCCACCGAGTGCAGCAGCAACGGCGCCGAATGCAGGCCGCCGAGCTGGTCACGCACGCCCTCGTTGAGCAGCCGGTAGTAGCTCAGGGTCGACTCCCAGCTCATGCCGCCCAGTACACCCAATGTCCTCATCGCCACCTCTGCGCCAAAAGATCAAATCCTAGCCCAGCATCCCGGGGCGCCGGGCATACAGTTGCCGGGCAATCGGTGCGTACAGCCCCACGCTCGAGCGCCGCTGCGCACCGCCTCCGTCCAACAAAATTGGAATATGAACCTGCGGAAATCTTCTTAGACTCTCTAAGCAAAGCCGCTTATCTTCGCCGCCTGCTTATTCCGGCCTGTTCTACCACCCACTGTCAGGCGCCGTACCCCGCATGAAGATCCGCAACCTCGACCTCAGCCAGAGCCCGATCAACACCGAGCACGAGGCACTGGGCATTCCTCCCGTCGAGGATTTCGTCAGTCACCCCGACAACCATCCGGTGCTGCGCGCCGCGATGTGGTTCGCCGTGCTGGTGCTGGTCAGCCTGCTGGGCTTCCTCGCCTGGCGCCTGTTCTTCGGCGACCACGGCGGTGCCACCGGCCTGGACATCATCGAGCGTACCCTGAGCAGCCCGACCTTCTGGAGCGCCGTGGCCGTGGGCTTCCTCGCCCAGGTGGTCGATGGCGCGCTGGGCATGGCCTACGGCATCACCGCGACCACCTTCCTGCTCACCGCCGGCGCCTCGCCAGCGGCGGCCAGCGCCAGCGTGCACATCGCCGAAGTCTTCACCACCGGCCTCTCCGGCATCTCCCACGTGAAGCTGGGCAACGTCAACAAGTCCCTGTTCCTGCGCCTGCTGGTGCCGGGCATCATCGGCGCCGTGCTCGGCGCGGTGCTGATCACCACCTTCGACGGTGCCGCGCTCAAGCCCTTCATTTCCGCCTACCTGCTGCTGATGGGCCTGTACATCCTCAGCAAGGCCTACCGCCATGTGGCCCAGCGCCGGGCGCCGAAGCACGTGGCCAAGCTGGCCCTGTTCGGCGGTTTCGTCGACGCCGCCGGCGGCGGTGGCTGGGGCCCGGTGGTCACCAGCAGCCTGCTGGGCTCGGGCAGCGACCCGCGCACCACCATCGGCTCGGTGAACTTCGCCGAGTTCTTCCTGACCATTTCCAGCGCCACCTCCTTCATCCTCCTGGCCGGTGAGCTGAACACCTGGATGCTGGTGGCCGGGCTGGTCTTCGGCGGCCTGTTCGCGGCGCCCTTCGCCGCCATGCTGTGCAAGAAGCTGCCGGCGCGCACCCTGCTGACCCTGGTCGGCACCCTGATCACCCTGATCAGCGCCTTCAACATCTACATGGCCCTGCGCTGATCGGGCGGTTCTAGCCACCGAACTTTTCGGTCTAGCCGCGCCAGCCGCTGATTGCTCCAGGTCATTGACCGCACCCCTTCCGCTTTCACATGCTGCGCTCCTTCATCAGCCCCGAAGGAACGCAGCCACAATGAAACCGGAAACCCTCGCCATCCACGCCGGCTACAGCCCCGACCCGACCACGCGTGCGGTGGCGGTACCGATCTACCAGACCACCTCCTACGCCTTCGACGACACCCAGCACGGCGCCGACCTGTTCGACCTCAAGGTGCCCGGCAACATCTACACCCGCATCATGAACCCCACCAACGACGTGCTGGAGAAGCGCATCGCCGCGCTCGAAGGCGGCGTCGGCGCCCTGGCCGTGGCCTCGGGCATGGCCGCCATCACCTACGCCATCCAGACCGTCGCCGAAGCCGGCGACAACATCGTCTCGGTGGCCAAGCTCTACGGCGGCACCTACAACCTCTTCGCCCACACCCTGCCGCGCTCCGGCATCCAGGTACGCTTCGCCGCCCACGACGACATCGCCGCCCTGGAAGCACTGATCGACGAACGCACCAAGGCGGTGTTCTGCGAATCCATCGGCAACCCGGCGGGCAACATCATCGACCTCGCCGCCCTGGCCGCCGCCGCGCACCGCCATGGCGTGCCGCTGATCGTCGACAACACCGTGGCCACGCCCATCCTCTGCCGCCCCTTCGAACACGGCGCGGACATCGTCGTGCACTCGCTGACCAAGTACATCGGCGGCCATGGCAACAGCATCGGCGGCATCGTCGTCGACTCCGGGAAGTTCCCCTGGGCCGAAAACAAGGCGCGTTTCCCGCTGCTCAACACCCCGGACGCCTCCTACCACGGCGTGACCTACACCGAAGCCTTCGGCCCTGCAGCCTTCATCGGCCGCTGCCGCGTGGTGCCGCTGCGCAACATGGGCGCGGCGCTGTCGCCGTTCAACGCCTTCCTCATCCTCCAGGGGCTGGAAACCCTGCCCCTGCGCATGGAGCGCCACACCGAGAACGCGCTGAAGGTCGCCCACTTCCTCCAGGCCCACCCGCAGGTGGCCTGGGTGAAATACGCCGGCCTGCCGGACCACCCCGAGCACGAACTGGCCCAGCGCTACACGGCGGGCAAGCCGGCGGCGATCCTGTCCTTCGGCATCGTCGGCGGCGCGGAAGCCGGCGCACGCTTCATCGACGCGCTGAAGCTGGTGGTGCGCCTGGTGAACATCGGCGACGCCAAGTCCCTGGCCTGCCACCCGGCCTCCACCACCCACCGCCAGCTCAACGACGAGGAGCTGGAGAAGGCCGGCGTGCCGCGCGACATGGTGCGCCTGTCCATCGGCATCGAGCACATCGACGACATCCTCGCCGACCTCAGCCAGTCCCTCGAGGCCGCGCGGGGCTGATGCCCAGGGGTTGATATTCGGCGGGTCGGCTCCAGATCAGGGGAATCTGTTCCGGAGCCGACCATGACCGACCCCCTGATGATCCCCTGCGCCCACTGCGCCGGGCTCAACCGCATCCCCGCCGAGCGTCTGGGCGACTCGCCCCGCTGCGGTCACTGCAAGTCCGCCGTGGTCCCTGCCACGCCCTTCGACCTGAACGAAGCCGGCTTCGCCAAGCAACTGCGCGGCGACCTGCCCTTGCTGGTGGACGTCTGGGCCGACTGGTGCGGTCCCTGCAAGGCCTTCGCCCCCACCTACCAGCAGGCCGCCGCCCAGCTCCAGGGCCGCTGCCGCCTGGGCAAGCTGGACAGCGAGGCCAACCGCCAGCTGGCCGGGCAGCTCAACATCCGCTCCATTCCCACGCTGATCCTGTTCAAGGGCGGCGTCGAAGTCGCCCGGCAGAGCGGCGCCCTGCCCCTGCCGCAGTTGCTGGGCTGGCTGAAGAGCCAGGGGATCTAGAACGCCGGGGCGGGCTCAGCTCCGGCTAGCCTTGCCCGGCGTACATCTCGTTCAGCGCCCGCTGCATCTCCTCGGCGGAAACCTGCCGCGTGTGCGTGGAAATGGTCCAGGTATTGCCGAACGGATCGATGACCCGGCCCTCCCGCGAGCCGAAGAACATGTCGCTCACGGGGCTCAGCTCCCGAGCGCCTTCGCGGATCGCCCGGGCGAAGGTCGCGTCCGAATCGGGCACATAGATCTGCGCCAGCAGCGGCTGCTCCGGCCAGCCGTCCATGGCCTCGCCGAGGTTCACCCGCGAGTCGCCGAACCTCAGCTCGCAATGCACCACCTTGCCGTCCGGCGTCGTCAGGCGCAGCAGCTCCTCGGCGTCGAACACCGCCTGGTAGAACCTGACGGCGCTGGCCAGGTCGCTGACGATGCTGTTCGGTGTGACGGTGTTGAATCCCTGCGGTTTGAAGGTGGTGTCCATGGGCTTTCCCTGTCTGGCTGGAGCCAGCGCGACGTGCACAGGCCAGTCATTACCCTAGGCGATGAACGCTTTCGCTACCTGTTCCACAGGCCCGTGGCAACCCCACCGAAGGATCGGGTCCTGATCGTTTCGGTCACCCGGGCTGGTCGTCCCGGTCATTGCCGGCGGCGCGCATCCGGCTAGGCTCCTGGCATTCGCCCCGCCGGAGATCGTCATGCAATTCAACGAAGAGATGGCCCGCCACTTCACCGAGGACAAGATCGCCTTCGTGCGCCGCACGGGCCTGAAGGCCCTGACCCTGGAGCCCGGCTACGTGAAACTGCTGGTGCCCCTGGCCGGCAACGAGAACCACATCGGCACCCTGTACGCCGGCGCCCTCTTCACCCTGGCGGAGATCCCCGGCGGCGCGCTGTTCATCACCAGCTTCGACACCCGCCGCTTCTACCCCATCATCAAGGACATGAACCTGCGCTTCCGCCGCCCGGCCAAGGGCGACATCAGCGTCGAGGCGCGCCTCGGCGCCGAGGAGATCGAGCGCATCCAGGCCGAGGCGAGCGCCAACGGCAAGGCCGACTACCTGCTGGAGCTGGACCTGGTGGACGCCAGCGGCGAGGTGGTGGCGCAGAGCCGCGGGCTTTACCAGCTGCGTGCCCACTGAGCCAGGGGCGGATTGCCCTGGATCAAGTTGCCGCGCGGCGAATTGCCCCAGAGTGGCACCTCACCCGGAGGTGCCATCCATGTTCAGCCATATCCTCATCGCCCATGACCTGAGCCGCGAGGCCGACCTCGCCCTGCAACGCGCCGTGGACCTCGCGCGCCAGTACGACGCCCGCCTGACCCTGCTGCACGTGCTCGAAGACCACCTGCCCAACGCGCTGCAGGAAAGCCTGCGCGAAGCCGCTCAGCGCCTGTTCCAGCAACGCCTGGAGCAGCTCGGTGCGCCTCCCACCCAGGTGCTGCTGCGCAAGGGCCGCCCGGCGCTGCAGATTCTCGAAGAGGTGGAAGAGAGCCAGGCCGACCTGCTGGTGATCGGCAACCACCACCACAACGCACCGGAGCTGTTCATCGGCACCACACTGGAGCGTGTCGCCCGGCACATCGACATCCCCTTGCTGCTGGCGGTGGGCGAGAGGCCCGCCCCCTACCGCAAGGGCTTCACCGCGCTGGACTTCTCCCTCTGCGCCTGCGACGCCCTGCGCAGCGCCTGCAGCCTGCTGACCGCCGAAGGCCACCTGCAGGCCGTGAACGTGATGGAGGTGACCGGCCGCCTGCTGGCCAAGGCGGGCAGCGCCGGCGAATACCTCAAGACCCAGCGCGAGCTGCTGGAGCAATTGCTGAAGGATGAACTGGGCAACGTGAAGGCCGCCCCGAAGATCAGCCTGCAGGTCACCCACGGAACCCTGCCACGCGCCCTGGACGAGGCCATCGCCGCGACCCAGCCGCAGTTCATCACCCTCGGCAGCCACGGCCGCAGCATGATCTCCCAGGCGCTACTGGGCAGCCTGGCGCTGCATTACCTGCAGCGCCCGCCCTGTGATGTGCTGGTGGTGAAGTAAGAAGTCGAGCCGCAAGCGGCAAGCCGGAAGCCGGAAGCCGGAAGCCGGAAGCTTCAAGCTTCAAGCTTCAAGCTTCAAGCTTCAAGCTTCAAGCTTCAAGCTTCAAGCTTCTAGAAGATTGTGCAGTTCGATGAATTGCTGGGTCAGCTTGTGGCCGCGGTCCAGGTGGATCAGCGGGGTGCAGGCCTGGTGGGACTCGCGCATCTTCACCGAGCTCATCAGGTTCACCGGCAGCACCGGCAGGCCCTCGGCGATGAGTTCGTCCAGCAGTTGCTGGGGCAGGCTGGCGCGGGGCTGGAACTGGTTGACCACGATGCCTTCGACCTCCAGGCCCTCGTTGTGGTCTTCCTTCAGCTCTTCGATCTCGGCCAGCAGGCCGTAGAGGGCATTGCGCGAGAAGCTGTCGCAATCGAAGGGGATCAACACACGATCCGCCGCGATCAGCGCCGAAACCGTGTAGAAATTCAAGGCCGGCGGCGTATCCAGGTAGATGCGGTCGTAGTCCTCGGCCAGCTCGTCCAGCAGCTTCGCCAGCTTGTTGATCTTGTGCTTGGCCTCGAGCTTGGGCTGCAGGTCGGCCAGCTCCGCCGTGGCGGTGATCACATGCAGGTTGTCGAAGGGCGTCTCGTAGATATCCACCTTGCCCTTCTTGCTGAAGGGCCCGGACGACAGGGTCTGCTTGAAGAAATCGGCGATCCCCATGGGGATGTCGTCACCGGTGAGGCCGGTCAGGTAGTGGGTGGAGTTGGCCTGTGTGTCGAGGTCGATCAGCAGCGTGCGATAGCCCTCCGAGGCACTGACCGCCGCCAGGTTGCAGGCGATGCTCGACTTGCCTACGCCGCCCTTCTGATTGAACACCACTCGCCGCATCGCACACCTCCCGGATCCCTTGGATAGTCCGGGATTCTATGCAAAGCCCGTGACAAGGGCGAGCACTGCCGGGGCTTTCTTACCGGCGGGTATTTATGTGCCTTACATCTGAAGATTGTGTCTGAAGTTTGCGAAGTAACACGGCGCTCGGGGATAATGCGGCACTTTGCTATGGCGTCATCGACAAGGCCTTTGTCGTTCAGGGATTGCCAGTCGACAAGGACGCCCACAGGGGCCGAAAAGAGCTCTTAGCGTGACTCACTTCAGCATCGAACAATGGCGTGCCTGGGCCCCGGGCCTGGAAAGCGAGGACGACTGGCGCGCCTGGTGCAGGCAGCCGTTCGCGCCCGCCGACACCGAAATCCAGCCCGATGTCTCCTTCCTCCCCGCCATGCAGCGGCGTCGCCTGTCGCGCCTCGCACGCATGGCGATGAGCGTCGCCTGGCCCCTGGCCGCCGAGGGCGAGCAACTGCCCATGGTGTTCGCCTCGCGCCACGGCGAGACGCCGCGCACCCTGGCACTGCTGCAGGACCTGGCGCGCGGCGAGCCGCTGTCACCCACCCAGTTCAGCCTCTCGGTGCACAACGCGATCATCGGCCAGTGGTCGATCCTGCGCGGCGACACCAGCGAGATGACCGCCCTGGCCGCCGAAGGCGACGGCCTGGAGCACGCGGTCCTGGAAGCTGCCGGCATGCTCGCCGAGGGTGCCCCGGCCGTGCTGCTGGTGGTCACCGAGGAAAGCCCGCCGGAGATCTACCGCCCCTGGGTGGAGGATGTGCCCTTCCCCTACGCCGTCGCCCTCAGGCTCGCGCCCGGCGACCAGTGGCAGCTGAGGCTGTCCCCCGAAGCGCCGGAACAGGCGCCGGAACCCTGGCCCCACGCACTGGGCCTGCTGCAAGCACTGCTCAACGATCTGCCCCACCGTCAGCATCAATGGAAGAGCCGTAAATGGACCTGGCAACGCAACCGGCCCTGAACGCCCGCCCCAACGCCCCCTACTGGTGGCGCCTGATCGCCACCGCCCTGTCCTTCACCCTGTTCGGGGTCGGCGGGGTGCTGCTGCGCATCGTCGTGTTCCCGCTGCTCTCGCTGCTGCCGGGCGACGCCACCGACCACCGCCGCCGTGCCCGCGCCACCACCAGCCGGCTGTTCTGGCTGTTCGTCCAGTTCATGTACCGCAGCGGCGTGCTCACCTACGAGGTTGAAGGCGCGGAACGCCTGGGGCGCCCCGGGCAGATGATCATCGCCAACCACCCCTCGCTGATCGACGTGGTGGTGCTGATCGCCCTGATCCGCGACACCAACTGCGTGGTCAAGCAGAGCCTGTGGGACAACCCCTGCATGCGCGGCCCGATCCGCGCCGCCCAGTACATCAGCAACAGCGGCAGCATGGACATGCTCGACGAGGCCGCCGCCGCCCTGCAGGAAGGCCAGACCCTGATTGTCTTCCCCGAAGGCACCCGCACCACGCCGGGGCAGGCCCCGCAGTTCCACCGTGGCGCGGCCGCCATCGCCCTGCGCGGCGCCCGCATCGTCACCCCGGTGACCATCAGCGTGACCCCGACCACCCTGACCAAGGCCGAGCCCTGGTACAGCATTCCGTCGCGGCGCTTCCACTTCCACCTGCGCGTCGGCCACGACATCGACCCGCAGAGCTTCGCCTCACAGGGGTCGGCACCCATCGCTTCGCGCCGCCTCAACGACCATCTGCATCAACATTTCATGAAGGAGCTCGGCCTGGATGAGCGCTCTGCAGCTTGAGATCAAGAACCTGATCATCGAGGCCCTGGGCCTCGAAGACATCGGCCCCGACGACATCGACGCCGAACAGACCCTGTTCGGCGAAGGCCTGGGCCTGGACTCGGTGGACGCCCTGGAACTGGGCCTGGCCATCCAGAAGCGCTTCGGCATCAAGATCGACGCCGATGCCAAGGACACCCGCAAACACTTTGCCAACGTGGCCAGCCTCGCGGCCTTCGTCTCGGCACAGAAAGCCGCCTGAGGAAAAGACCGCGATGCAAACCCGTGACGAGATCTTCACCACCCTGCGCGACGCCCTGGTCGAACTCTTCGAGCTGGACCCGGCGCAGATCAGCCTGGAATCCAACCTCTACGAGGACCTGGAGATCGACAGCATCGACGCCGTCGACCTGATCGACCACATCAAGCGCCACACCGGCCGCAAGATCGCCGCCGAGGACTTCAAGGCCGTGCGCACCGTCAGCGACGTGGTCGAGGCCGTGCACCGCCTGGTGAACGAGCCCGCATGAGCCGCCTGATCGGGCTGCTGCTGGTGCTGGCCGGGCTGGGCTACCCCTTCGCCGTGTACTACGGCATGGAGCACCTGTCGCCGCGCCTGTTCGCCCTGCTGCTGGGCGGCCTCTGGCTGGCCCGCAGCCTGAGCGCCGCGCAACGCCCCGGCAACCGCTGGACGGCCGTCGCCGCCCTGGGTTTCTGCCTGCTGCTGGGGCTGGTCAACCAGGCCGAACTGCTGCGCTGGTACCCGGTGCTGATGAGCGCCGCACTGCTGGGCCTGTTCGGCGCCAGCCTGTTCCACGGCACCCCGCTGGTGGAACGCCTGGCACGCCTGCGCGAGCCCGAACTGCCCGAGGTGGCGGTGCGCTACACCCGTCGCGTCACCGCCGTCTGGGCCGGGTTCTTCCTCGCCAACGGCCTGGTCGCCGCCGGCCTCACCCTGTGGGCACCGCTGAGCTGGTGGACCCTCTACACCGGCTTCATCGCCTACCTGCTGATGGGCCTGCTGTTCGCTGGCGAATGGCTGGTGCGCCAGCGTGTACGGAGGTTCGCGTGAGCTGGATCGCCCTGCAGGACCTGCTGCTGCAGGCCGACCCGCGACGCCCGGTCACCCTGGCACCGGCACTGGACCAGACCGCCCTCGCCGAGCAGGCCCTGCGCCTGGCCGGTGCCTTCCAGGCCCGCGGCATCCAGCGCATTGCGCTGTATCTGGAAGACGGCGCCGAGCTGGCCGCAGCCCTGCTGGGCGCCTGGCGCGCCGGCATCGAGGTGCTGCTGCCGGCCGACGCCCAGGCGCAGACCCGCAAGCGCCTGGGCGAACACTGCGACCTCTGGCTCGACGGCCTCGATGGCCTCGATGGCCTCGACGCCGAGCCCCTGGCCCCCGCCGCGCTGGACCTGGAGGCCTGCCGCCTGGTGCTGTGCACCTCCGGCTCCAGCGGCGAAGCCAAGCTGATCGACAAGACCCTGCGCCAGCTGGCCAACGAAGTCGAAGCCCTGGAAGCCCTCTGGGGCGCCGACCTGGCCGGTGCCACCCTGGTCGCCAGCGTCTCCGCCCAGCACATCTACGGCCTGCTGTTCCGCGTGCTCTGGCCCCTGTGCGCCGGCCGCCCCTTCGTGCGCCGGGCCCAGCCCTTCGCCGAGGACATCCAGCAGGCCAGCCTGGAGGCCGGCGACTTCGCCTGGATCGCCAGCCCCGCCCTGCTCAAGCGCATGGGCGACAACCTCGACTGGCCCGCCCTGCGCGGCGTGCGCCGGGTGTTCTCCTCCGGCGGCGCCCTGCCCGAAGACGCCGCTGCCGAGCTGCAGCAGCGCCTCGGCCAGTGGCCCACCGAGATCTACGGCAGCTCCGAGACCGGCGGCATCGCCTGGCGCCAGGGCGGCGCCCTGTGGCAGCCCTTCGCCGGCGTGGCGGTCGGCCAGGACGCCGACGGCGCCCTGCACCTCGCCTCGCCCTACCTGCCCGCCGGCCACCGCGAGCAGACCGCCGATGCCGTGCGCATCGACGCCGACGGCCGCTTCGAACTGCTCGGCCGCCTCGACCGCATCGTCAAGCTGGAAGAAAAACGCATCTCCCTGCCCATGCTGGAGCAGGCCCTGGGCGAACACCCCTTCGTCGCCGAAGCGCGCCTGGGCGTGGTGCAGGAAGGCCGCGCCTTCCTCGGCGCGCTGGTGGCCCTGAGCGCCGAGGGCATCCATGCCCTGCGCAACCAGGGTCGGCGCACCGTCACCGAAACCCTGCGCCGCCACCTGGCCGGCCACTGCGAAGCCATCGCCCTGCCGCGCCGCTGGCGCCTCGTGCGGCAACTGCCGTGGAGCAGCCAGGGCAAGCTGCCCCAGGCGCTGGTGGAGAACCTGGTCAAGGCCCCCCGCCCGAAGACGGTGGAGCCGCTGGCCAGCCGCGAGATCGACGGCGAATGGCAGCTGGATCTGGAAGTACCGCTGGACCTGGCGCACTTCTCCGGCCACTTCCCGCGCACCCCGGTGCTGCCCGGCGTGGTGCAGATCGACTGGGCCCAGCACCTCGCCCGCCAGGTGATGGCCCTGCCCCCGCGCTTCGCCGGCATGGAGGTGCTGAAGTTCCAGCAACTGGTCCGCCCCGGCGACCGCCTGCAGCTGTCCCTGCGCTTCGACACCGACAAGGGCAAGCTCTACTTCGCCTACCGCAACGGCGAAGCCGCCTGCTCCTCCGGGCGCATCCTGCTGGTGGCCGACCATGCGTAAGGCCTTCGCCACCCTGAACGGCACGCGCGCCGGTTCCCACAGCGTTCAAGAACGCGTGCTGCACGAGGTTCCTGCGCAGTACATGGCCCTCTCCAGCTCGGCGGGTGGGGCGGGGACAACGCCCCTTCAGGAGGCCGAGCGGAATCGTTGCAGAGGGAGTCGAGCGGCATGGATGCCGCGAGAGGCGCGATCTGGCCAGGGATGGCCTGTCGCGCCGGGCTCCCGGCGCAACGATGGGAGCGAGGGCACCCCGGCGCAGCCGGGGCCGGATGCAGGGGCAAGCCCTTTTGGTTCCTTTTGGGGCGACTGCCAAAAGGGACTCGCCCGGCAAGGCGAAACAGAGACTCGACGCACACTCGGCCATGAACCGGGCCCCGAAACCCACCCGCAATGCCCGATGCCGACATGAACCCGTTCAAGCCCTGCGCCGTCATCCCCGTCTACAACCACGAGCATGCCCTGCCCCTGGTGGTCGACGCCCTGCGCCAGCACGGCCTGCCCTGCGTGCTGGTGGACGACGCCTCCAGCCCCGCCTGCGCCCAGGTGATGGACCAGTTGGCCACCCAGCCCGACGTCCACCTGGTGCGCCTGGCAGTGAACCAGGGCAAGGGCGGCGCCGTCATGGCCGGCCTGCGCGAAGCCGGCCGGCTGGGCTTCTCCCACGCCCTGCAGGTGGACGCCGACGGCCAGCACGACCTCGCCGACGTGCAGCGCTTTCTCGCCGCCGCCCAGGCCCGCCCGGGCGAGCTGATCTGCGGCTACCCGCAGTACGACGAAAGCGTGCCGAAAAGCCGCCTCTACGCCCGCTACCTGACCCACGTCTGGGTGTGGATCAACAGCCTCTCGCTGTCGATCCGCGACGGCATGTGCGGCTTCCGCGTCTACCCCCTGGCCCCGACCCTGGCGCTCACCGAGTCCACCCGCCTCGGCAAGCGCATGGACTTCGACCCGGAGGTCCTGGTGCGCCTGGCCTGGCGCAACCAGCCCATGCACTGGCTGCCGACCAAGGTGCACTACCCGCTGGACGGGCTCTCGCACTTCCGCCTGTTCCACGACAACGCGCTGATCTCCAAGATGCACGCCAAGCTGTTCTTCGGCATGCTCCTGCGCGCACCACTGATCCTCTGGCGCAGGTGCCGGCCATGAGCGAGGGGCACTGGGCGCGCCAGGACGAACGCGGCAGCTTCCTGCTGATGAAACTCACCGCCCTGGCGGTGCGCCACCTGGGCCGTCGCGTGCTCAGCCCGCTGCTCTACGTCATCGTCTTCTACTTCTTCCTCTTCGGTGCCAAGGCCCGCCGCAGCGCCCGGCGCTACCAGGCCAACCTCGCCGCCTGGAGCGGTCGCCCGGAGCTGGCGCCCACCCTCGGCTCGGTGTTCGCCCAGTTCATGGCCTTCGCCGACGCCCTGCTGGACAAGCTCGACATCTGGCGCGGCAAGCTGCCCCTGGAGCGCATCGAACTGGTGGACCCGACCGGCCTGCGCCAGCGGTTGCGTGGCGGGCGCGGCCAACTGCTGGTCGGCGCCCACCTGGGCAACCTGGAGGTGTGCCGCGCCCTGGCCGAGCTGGGCGAGAAGGTGCAGATGAACGTGTTGGTGCACACCCGCCACGCCGAGCGCTTCAACCGCCTGCTGGGCGAGGCCGGCGCCAGCCACCTGCGACTGATCCAGGTCAGCGAGCTGGACCCGGCGATCATGCTGCAACTGAGCGAGCGCCTGGAGCGCGGCGAGTGGCTGGCGATCGCCGGCGACCGCGTGCCGCTGCATGGCGGGCGCACCGTCCAGGTCGACTTCCTCGGCCACCCGGCCGCCTTCCCCCAGGGCCCCTGGCTGCTGGCCGGGCTGCTCAAGTGCCCGCTCAACCTGATGACCTGCCTGAAGATCGACGGCCGCTACAAGGTCTTCCTCGAACCCTTCGCCGAGCGCGTGCAATGGCGCCGCAGCGAGCGTGACGCGGTGATCGAAGGCTGGGTCCAACGCTATGCCCAGCGCCTCGGCGAGCTGTGCCTGAAGGCCCCCGAGCAATGGTTCAACTTCTATCCGTTCTGGAACGAACATGACGACACATCAGCCTGAACCCGTGGTCTTCGGCGAGCTGCCGCTGTCCATCGAGCAGGTCGTGGCCCTCTCCCAGCGCCGCGCCCCCGCCCTGCTGCAGGGCGACGCCGCCTGGCGCGAGCGCATCGCCAAGGGCGCGCGCTTCCTCGACACCCTGCTGGACAAGGAAGGCGTGATCTACGGCGTCACCACCGGCTATGGCGACTCCTGCGTGGTGGCCGTGCCGCTGGAGCAGGTCGAGGCCCTGCCGCGCCACCTGTTCACCTTCCACGGCTGCGGCCTGGGCAAGGTGCTGGACGAGGCCGCCACCCGCGCGGTGCTGGCGGCCCGCCTGCAGTCGCTGTGCCACGGCGTTTCCGGCGTGCGCGTGGAGCTGCTGGAGCGCCTGCAGGCCTTCCTCGAGCACGACGTGCTGCCGGTGATCCCGGAAGAGGGCTCGGTGGGCGCCAGCGGCGACCTCACCCCGCTGTCCTATGTGGCCGCCACCCTCTCCGGCCAGCGTGACGTGTTCTACAAGGGCCAGCGCCGCAGCGCCGCCGAGGTGCACGCCGAACTGGGCTGGGCGCCCCTGGTGCTGCGCCCCAAGGAAGCCCTGGCGCTGATGAACGGCACCGCCGTGATGACCGCCCTGGCCTGCCTGGCCTACGCCCGCGCCGACTACCTGCTGCAACTGGCCACCCGCATCACCGCGCTCAACGTGGTGGCGCTGGAGGGCAACCCGGAGCACTTCGACGAGCGCCTGTTCGCCGCCAAGCCGCACCCGGGGCAGATGCAGGTGGCCGCCTGGCTGCGCCAGGACCTGGCCATCGACGCGCCCACGCCGCCGCTGCACCGCCTGCAGGACCGCTACTCGCTGCGCTGCGCCCCCCATGTGCTGGGCGTGCTGGCCGACAGCCTGGGCCTGCTGCGGCAGTTCATCGAGACCGAGCTGAACAGCGCCAACGACAACCCGCTGATCGATGCCGAGGCCGAGCGCGTGCTTCACGGCGGGCACTTCTACGGCGGCCACATCGCCTTCGCCATGGACAGCCTGAAGAACCTGGTGGGCAACGTCGCCGACCTGCTCGACCGCCAGCTCGCCCTGCTGGTGGACGTGCGCTACAACCACGGCCTGCCGAGCAACCTCTCCGGCGCGCCCCAGGCCACGGCGATGATCAACCACGGCTTCAAGGCCGTGCAGATCGGCGCCAGCGCCTGGACCGCCGAGGCGCTGAAGAACACCATGCCGGCCAGCGTCTTCTCGCGCTCCACCGAATGCCACAACCAGGACAAGGTGAGCATGGGCACCATCGCCGCCCGCGACGCCCTGCGCAGCCTGGAACTCACCGAGCAGGTGGCCGCCGCCACCCTGCTGGCCGCCAACCAGGGCGTCTGGCTGCGCCAGCGCGAGAACCCGCGCGCGCTGCCCGAGCCGCTGACCGCCATGCACCGGCAACTGGCCGGGGACTTCCCGCCGGTGATCGAGGACCGCGCCCTGGAAGGCGAGCTGCGCCTGTGCCTGGAGCGTATCCGCGCCCGCCACTGGAGGCTCTATGCGTAGCGCCGGGGTGATCCAGGCCGAGGTGGAAGTCCTCGTGCCCTTCTTCGACGTCGACATGATGGAAGTGGTCTGGCACGGCCACTACGTCAAGTACCTGGAAGTGGCCCGTTGCGCCCTGCTCGACAAGCTCGGCCACAACTACTCGCAGATGCGTGACGCCGGCTACGCCTGGCCCATCATCGACCTGCAGCTGCGCTACATCCGTGGCGCCCGCTTCGGCCAGAGGATCGTCGTGCGTGCCGACCTGGTGGAATGGGAGAACCGCCTGAAGATCAACTACCTGATCACCGACGCCGCCACCGGTGAGCGCCTGACCCGGGGCAGCAGCGTGCAGGTGGCGGTGGAGATCGCCACCCGCGAAATGCTGCTGGCCTCGCCCAGGGTGTTCGTCGATGCCGTGGAGCGGGCACTGCCATGACCGCCCGCCTGCTGCGCGCCGCGCTGCTGGTGCCAGCCCTGCTGGCGGGCTCGCTCGCCCACGCCTTCGACCTCGACCAGCTCGCCGCGCAACTGGGCAAGCCCGCCGTGGTGCGCGGCCCCTTCGTGCAGGAGAAACACCTGCGCGCCCTGCCCAGGCCGCTGACCAGCGAAGGGCACTTCGTGCTCTCCCGCGAGCAGGGGCTGCTCTGGCTGCTGCGTAAACCGCTGCAGCAGGACTACCGCATCGGCGCCGCCGGCATCGCCCGTCGTGTCGACGGCCACTGGCAGGCCCAGCCCGGCCAGGACGTCGCCGCCCAGCAGAGCCGCCTGTTCCTCGCCGTGCTCAAGGGTGACCACCAGGGCCTGGCCCGCGACTTCCAGTTGCAGCTCAGCGGCGACGCCGCGCACTGGCAGCTGCACCTGACGCCGAACTCCCTGCTGCTCAAGCAGATCTTCAGTGCCATCCAGATCGAGGGTGGCGCCCTGGTGGAACGCATCGAACTGCGGGAGACCCAGGGCGACAGCACCGTGCTGCGCCTGCCGGCGAGCGAAGCGGGCGATGCCCTCGATGCCACGGAGGCGCGCGACCTTGCGCCCTGAACGCCTGCTGCCACGCCTGTTCCTGCTGGGCCTCGTTGCCCTGCTGGCGCTGGCCGCCTGGCAATGGCGCAACGGCCCGCCGGTGGCCGCCGACATGCTCGCCCTGCTGCCCCAGGGCGCCGGCGATGCCTGGGTGCAACGTGCCGAACAACGCATGCAGGAGCCGCTGAACCGCGAGGTCCTGCTGCTGGTGGGCCACACCGACGCCGGCCGTGCCCAGGCACTGGCCCGGCGCATCGCCGAGCGCTGGCAGCAGGAGCCGCGCTTCGAGCGCGTGCACTGGAGCCTGCAGGCCGACCTGCCGGCCTTGCGCCAGCAACTGCGGGACAACCGCCTGGCGCTGCTGCCCCGGGCCGATCGCGCGCTGCTGGAGCAGGAACCCGGGCGCTTCATCGCCCAACGCGCGGAACGCCTGTTCGACCCCTTCTCCGCCGTCGCCCTGGTGCCGACCGAAAGCGACTGGCTGGGCCTCGCCGGCCTCGCGCAGAAGGCACTGGTGCCCGCCAGCCGGGTGCAGGCCGACCTGGCCAGCGGCGCCCTGCAGGTGCAGGACGGCGATACCACCTGGGTGCTGCTGCGTGCCCGCACCCGGGACGGCGCCTTCGACATGCAGGCACCGCCCTGGCTGGCCGGCGAAGTGGCCGGCGCCCGCCGGCAGGTCGAAGCCGATGGCGGTCGCCTGCTCGCCGCCAGCGGCCTGCTCCACGCCGCCGCCGGGCAGGCCAAGGCCGCCCGCGAGATCAGCCTGATCGGTGGCGGCGCCAGCCTCGGCACGCTGTTGCTGATGCTGCTGGTGTTCCGCCGCCCGCGCACCCTGCTCAGCCTGTTGCCGGTGGGCCTGGCCCTGGGCGCGGGCTGCAGCGCCTGCGTGCTGGTGTTCGGCGAGATCAACGCGCTGACCCTGGTGCTCGGCGCCAGCCTCACCGGCGTCGCCGCCGACTACCCGCTGCACTACCTGAGCAAGAGCTGGACCGGCCAGCCCTGGCGCGCCTGGCAGGCGGTGCGCGACACCCTGCCGGGGCTCAGCCTGAGCCTGGGCACCAACCTGATCGGCTACCTGGCCCTGGCCTTCACCCCCTTCCCGGCATTGACCCAGATCGCGGTGTTCTCCGCCGCCGGCCTGGTCACTGCCTACCTCTGCTCGGTGTGCCTGCTGCCAGCGCTGCTGGGCAACCTGCGCCTGACACCACCACGCGCGCCCCTGCACCTGGCCGAGCGCCTGCTGGAGGGCCGCGAGCGCCTGCTGGCACGCACCGGCAGCCTGCCCTGGCTGCTGGCCCTGCTGGCCTTCAGTGCCGCCGGCCTGTGGCAGGTGCAGCTGCAGAACGACCTGCGCCAGTGGCTCGGTGCCGAGCCGCGCCTGCTCGACGAGGCCCGCGAGATCGCCCGCCTCACCGGCCTGCAGCCCACCAGCCAGTTCTTCCTGGTGCGCGGCGACAGCCAGGAGCAGATGCTCCAGCGCCAGGCCGAGCTGGCCGAGCGCCTCGACCGCGCCGTGGCCGACGGCAACCTGCAGGGCTACCGCGCCCTCAGCCAGCTGGTCCCACCCGGCACCGAGCGCCAGGCCCTGCGTGATGCCCTGGCGCGCCTGCCGCAACACTGGCAGCCATTGCTGGAGCTTGGCATCCCCGCCCAAGCGCTGGAGAACGAGATCGCCCAGCTGCGCACGCAGCCCGTGCAGGACCTCGACACGGCCCTGGCCGGCACCCTGGGCGAGGCCTGGCGCCCGCTCTGGCTGGGCGTCGACGCCCAGGGCCGCGCCGCCGGCATCGTCAGCCTGCAGGGCCTGGCCTCGCCAATGCTGATGGCCGACGCCGCCGAGGGCCTGGAAGGCGTGCAACTGGTCGACCGCATCGGCGAGCTGAACCGCCTGTTCGCCGCCACCCAGCTCAGCGCTGCGGAACTCAAGCTGGCGTCCTGCCTGGCCATCCTCCTCCTGCTGTGCATCCCCTTCGGCTTCGGCGGTTCGCTGCGCATCGTGGCGCTGCCGCTGCTGGCGGCGCTGGCCGCCCTGGCGTGCCTCGGCTGGCTGGGCCAGCCGCTGACCCTGTTCAGCCTGTTCGGCCTGCTGCTGGTCACCGCCATCGGCGTGGACTACGCGATCCTCATGCGCGAGGCGGTGGGCGGCGCGGCGGTGAGCCTGCTGGGCACGCTGCTGTCGGGCCTGACCAGTTGGCTGTCGTTCGGCCTGCTGCTGCTCAGCCAGACCCCGGCCATCGCCAACTTCGGCCTGACCATCAGCCTCGGGCTGTTCTTCTGCTTCCTGCTGGCGCCCTGGGCGCAGGCCGCGCAACCCCATGGCAAGGAGGTGCCGGCATGAGCGTCGTCCTGTTCTGGATCGGCCTGCTGGCGCTGTTCGCCCTGGCCACCTGGCTGGGTCGCCTGCTGGGCCTGATCCCCATCGTCAGCCAACTGTTGCTGGCCAGTTTCGGCCTGCCCCTGGTGATGCTCTGGCTGGCCGCGCCGGTGGGCCTGGACAACGCCCAGGTGCTGGCCGCGCCCTGGCTCGAGCCGCTGTACGGCGTGGCCTTCACCCTGCTGCTGGGGCACATCCTCAGCGATGTGATCGACCTGCGCCTGGAAGCGGCCAGCGTGAAGATCGCCCTGCCGAGCTTCTTCCTGCCGTTCTTCTGCGGCCTGGGCTGTGCCCTCTGGCTGCTGCCCGCCGACGGCCTGCTCTCGGCCACCGCCGTGGGCCTGCTGTTCGCCCTGACGGCGATCCCGGTGCTGTTCCTCTACCTGCGCCACCTGGGCTACGCCGAGGCGAGCATACGCCGCCTGCTGCAGGCGGCGATCCTGATGGACCTGATGTGCTGGAGCATCTTCGCCCTGGCCCAGGGCAGCGCCGCGCCCGGCACGCTGCTCTGGCCGCTGCTGGCCGCCCTGCTGCCCCTGGCGCTGCACCTGGCGCGGGTGCGGGCGCCGCTGGCCTACAGCCTGGCCTTCTTCGCGCTGCTGCTGACGCTGCAGCAGCTCGAGCTCAACGCCCTGGTGTTCGGCATCGCCTACCTGCTGGTGATGGCCCTGCTGCGCGTGCCGTTCCGCCTGCCGCTGCCGGTGCGCGTCTTCCATGGCGCGCAGGTGTGGCTGGCGGTGCCGCTGATCCTCGCCTTCGGCCTGCTGCAGATCGACTGGCACACGGCCTGGCAGAACTATTCCTGGCTGCAGTTCGGCGCCCTGCTGGTGTTGCCCATCGTCAGCAAGCTGGCGGGCAACTGGCTGGGCCTGTCCTGGGCCGAGGGCCGCCTGGCGGCCAGCCCGGTGAAGTGGCGCGAGACCGTGCTGCTCAATACCCGCGGCCTGACCGAGATCGTCTTCCTCAACCTTCTGTTCCAGCAGCACATCATCAGCGCGCAGCTGTATTTCGCGCTGATGCTGATGGGACTGATCGCCACCCTGTTGCCGGCCCTGACGCGCAGAGCGCACGCGGTCGCCACCCCCGCCCCGGAAAGGAGTCCCCATGAAGCCCATTGAAATCCAGCAGCGCCAGGTCGTGGTCATCGGTGCCGGCCCCTCCGGCGCCATCGCCGCCGCCCTGCTCAAGCGCAAGGGCCACGACGTGCTGATCCTCGAACGCCAGCGCTTCCCGCGCTTCTCCATCGGCGAGAGCCTGCTGTCCCATTGCCTGGACTTCATCGAAGAAGCGGGGATGCTCGACGCGGTCATGGCCGCCGGCTTCCAGATCAAGCACGGCGCGGCCTTCGCCTGGGGCGAGCGCTACACCGCCTTCGACTTCCGCGACAAGTTCACCCCCGGCAAGGGCACCACCTTCCAGGTACAGCGGGCCGACTTCGACAAGCTGCTGGCCGACCAGGCGGCGCTGCAGGGCGTGGAAATCCGCTACGAGGAAGAGATAGTCGCCGCCGAGTTCGGGGGTGATTGCCCGCAGCTCACCGTGCGCCGCCTGGATGGCAGCGAGTACCAGGTGGAGACCGCCTTCGTCCTCGACGGCAGCGGCTACGGCCGGGTGCTGCCGCGCCTGCTGGACCTGGAGGCGCCGTCCAGCTTCCCGGTGCGCCAGGCGGTGTTCACCCATATCGAGGACCGCATCGAGGACGCCGGCTTCGACCGCGAGAAGATCCTCATCAGCATCCACCCCGAGCACCGTGACATCTGGTTCTGGCTGATCCCCTTCAGCAACGGCCGCTGCTCCCTGGGCGTGGTGGGCGAGGCCGGCCGCTATGCGGGCCGCCCCGAGGACCTGGATGCCTGCCTCAAGGGCTTCATCGCCGAGACGCCGAACCTGCGCCGCCTGCTGGCCAATGCCGTGTGGGACACCCCGGCCCGCTCCCTGGGCGGCTACTCGGCCAACGTGAAGGCCTTGCACGGCCCGGGCTTCGCCCTGCTGGGCAACGCGGCCGAGTTCCTCGACCCGGTGTTCTCCTCCGGCGTGACCATCGCCATGCGCTCGGCGAGCATGGCCGCGGCCGTGCTCGACCGGCAGCTGGACGGCGAGCAGGTGGACTGGGAAAGCGAGTTCGCCACGCCGCTGAAGAAGGGCGTGGACACCTTCCGTGCCTATGTCGAGGGCTGGTACGAGGGCAGCTTCCAGGACGTGATCTTCCATGAAGGCGGGTCGCCGGAAATCCGCGGGATGATCTGCTCGATCCTCGCCGGCTACGCCTGGGACGCGCGCAACCCCTTCGTCGCCGAGCCCAAGCGCCGCCTGCGCATGATCAGCGAATTCTGCGCCACGGAATGAGGGAGCCGACCATGGAACGCGCCGCCGCCACCTACGTCGAGGAGACCCGCTTCGGCTTCTGGTTCCTGCAGAGCCGCACCTGGCAGCACCACGTGCTGCGCGTGGCGATCAACGACCTCAGGGGCCTGTTCACCGAGCCGCTGCCGGAGGCGCCGGTGCTGCTGGACGCCGGCTGCGGCCAGGGCAAGTCCTTCCGCCTGCTGGCCGAGGCCTTCGCCCCGGCGCGGATGATCGGCCTGGACGCCGACCCGCACAGCCTCGACTGCTCCCGCGCCGAGGCCGGTCGCCTGGGGCTGGAGGTGCAACTGGTGAGCAGCGACTGCGCCGCGATCGCCCTGCCGGACGCCAGCGTCGACGTCCTCTTCTGCCACCAGACCTTCCACCACCTGGTGGAACAGGAACGCGCCCTGGCCGAATTCTGGCGGGTGCTGAAGCCGGGCGGCTACCTGCTGTTCGCCGAATCCACCCGCTACTACATCGACACCTGGGTGATCCGCTGGCTGTTCCGCCACCCGATGCACGTGCAGCGCACCGCCGAGCAGTACCTGGACATGCTGCGCGGCCAGGGCTTCGTCTTCGAGGCGCGCAACGTGTCCTACCCCTACCTGTGGTGGAGCCGCTCCGCCGATTTCGGCCTGCTGGAGCGCTGGGGCCTGCGCAACCCGCCGCCACCCGGCCGGCGCAACGAGACCTTGGTCAACGCCGTGGCACGCAAACCCCTGGAGAATGACGGCCGATGAAGCGCCTGCTGCTCGCCGGCCTGTACCTGCTGCTCGCCGCCTGTGCGGCGCGTACGCCGGTGCCCGAGCACCCACCCGTGCTGGACCTGCCGCAGTCCTTGCAGGTGCAACGCCAGGCCGAGGGCGAGGTCCGCGACTGGCTGCTGGTGGTGCAGGCCGAGGGGCCGGCACTGCGCTGGTCGCTGTTCGACCCGCTGGGCGTGCCCCTGTCGCGCCAGCTGCTGCAGGACGGTTCCTGGCGCGACGACGGCCTGCTGCCGCCCAACGACGAGGCCCGCGAGCTCTTCGCCGCGCTGCTCTACGCCCTGGCCCCGGCCGAGGCGTTGCAGCCGGCCTACGCCGGCATCGAGCAACGCATCGCCACCGATGGCCGGCGCGAGCTGGCCGGACGCTGGAGCATCGCCTACCGCGCGCCGCTGGATTTCGACCTGCAGCGCCGCGACGGCCCGCACTACCGAATCACCGCTCTCGACGAGGAACCCCGATGATCGCCAATCTCAACGCCCTGGGCCTGGTCTGCGCCCTGGGCCAGGGCAAGCAGGCGGTGGCCGACGCGCTGTTCGCCGGCGACGCATCGGGCATGCGCCACCAGGCCGGCTGGGTCGCGGGACGCGAACTGAGCATCGGTGCGGTGCCCGGTGAACTGCCGGCCATGCCCGCCGGCCTGGAGGCCTGCCAGAGCCGCAACAACCAGTTGCTGCTGGCCGCCGCGCTGGAGATCGAAACGCAGCTGCGCGCCGCCATCGAGCGTCACGGCCTGGACCGCGTGGGCATCGTCCTCGGCACCAGCACCTCGGGCATCCAGGAAGCCAGCGAAGGCATCGGCGAGCACCTGCGCACCGGCACCCTGCCGGATGACTACCGCTACCCGCAGCAGGAGCTGGCCGCACCGGCCGCCTTCCTCGCCGCCTGGCTGGGCACCCGTGGCCCGGCCTATTGCATCTCCACCGCCTGCACCTCCAGCGCCCGCGCCCTGTTGAGCGCGCGTCGACTGCTGGCACTGGGCGTGTGCGATGCGGTGATCTGCGGCGGCGTGGATTCGCTCTGCGGCCTCACCCTCAACGGCTTCAGCGCGCTGGAAGCGGTCTCCGCCGAGCCCTGCAACCCGCTGTCGCGCAACCGCAACGGCATCAACATCGGCGAAGGCGCGGCGCTGTTCCTGCTCGACCGCGAGCCGGGCCCCATCGCCCTGCTGGGTGCCGGCGCCTGCTCCGACGCGCACCACATCTCGGCCCCCGAGCCCGCTGGCGTCGGCGCCCAACGCGCCATGCGCCTGGCCCTGGCTGACGCCGGAACGAGCGCCGAAGGCATCCACTACCTGAACCTGCATGGCACCGCCACGGTGCACAACGACGCCATGGAGAGCCATGCCACCGCCGCGCTGTTCCCCGCCGGGCTGCCGGTGTCGTCCACCAAGCCGCTGACCGGCCACACCCTGGGCGCCGCCGGTGCGCTGGAAGCGGCCTTCTGCTGGCTGGCCCTGAGCGAGCACAACCGCGACCGCCTCCTGCCGCCGCACCTGTGGGACGGCGAGGCCGACCCGGAGCTGCCCGCGCTGGAACTGGCGCACCGTGGCCGCGCCCTGGAGCCATCCTCGGGCCGCCGCCTGATGAGCAATTCGTTCGCCTTCGGCGGCAGCAACATCAGCCTGATCATCGGAGATGCGCCATGAACGACTGGCCGATTGCCGAGCTGGTCCCCCATGCCGGGGACATGATCCTCATCGACCGCGTCCTGCGCTTCGGCGACGAGGATGTGGAAACCCTCGCCACCGTGCGCCCCGGGCTGTTCAGCCAGGACGACGGCAGCCTGCCGGCCTGGGTCGGTGTGGAGCTGATGGCCCAGAGCATCGCCGCCTACGCCGGCTGCCAGGCGCGCCAGGCGGGGCAACCCGTGGAGCTGGGCTTCCTGCTCGGCACCCGCAACTTTCAATGCGACGTCGACCGCTTCCCGGCCGGCGCCGAGCTGCACATCAGCGCCACCCGCACGCTGCAGGACGACAACGGCATGGGTGTGTTCGAATGCCGCCTGGAGGGGCCGGGCCTGACAGCCTTCGCCCGCCTCAATGTCTTCCGTCCGCCGCAGGTGGCCCGTTACCTGGAGGAACCCCAAGCATGACCGAGACCATCCTGGTCACCGGCTCCAGCCGTGGCATCGGCCGCGCCATCGCCCTGCGCCTGGCGCGCGCCGGCTTCGACCTGGTGCTGCATTGCCGCTCGCGCCGCGATGAGGCCGAGGCGGTGAAGACCGAGATCGAGGCCCTGGGCCGCAGCGCCCGGGTGCTGCAGTTCGACGTCTCCGACCGCGCCGCCTGCCGCGCGCAACTGGAGGCCGACGTGGAAGCCCATGGCGCCTACTACGGCGTGGTGTGCAACGCCGGCCTGACCCGCGACGGCGCCTTCCCGGCGCTGACCGAGGAGGACTGGGACAGCGTGCTGCGCACCAACCTGGACGGCTTCTACAACGTACTGCACCCGCTGTGCATGCCGATGATCCGCCGTCGCAAGCCGGGGCGCATCGTCTGCATCACCTCGGTCTCGGGGCTGATCGGCAACCGTGGCCAGGTCAACTACAGCGCGTCCAAGGCCGGCGTGATCGGCGCGGCCAAGGCACTGGCCATCGAGCTGGGCAAGCGCCGCATCACGGTCAACTGCGTGGCCCCGGGGCTGATCGATACCGAGATACTCGACGAGCAGGTGCCGGTGGAGGAGATCCTCAAGATGGTCCCGGCCCAGCGCATGGGCACGCCGGAAGAAGTGGCAGGCGCCGTGAATTTCCTGATGTCCGAGGAGGCGGGGTACATCACCCGCCAGGTCCTCGCCGTGAATGGTGGGTTGTGCTGATGAAACGCGTCGTCATTACCGGCATGGCCGGCGTCACCTCCCTGGGCAACGACTGGGCCGGCATCTCGGCCAACTTCCTGGGCAACCGCAGCGGCATCCGCCGCATGGACGAGTGGGACCGCTTCACCGAGCTGAACACCCGCCTGGCCGGCCCCATCGATGATTTCGCCACGCCCTCGCACTGGACGCGCAAGCAGATGCGCAGCATGGGCCGCGTTTCCAAGCTGGCGGTCTACGCGGCGGAGCGGGCGCTGGCCGATGCCGGGCTCGCGGGTGAGGCGATGATCAAGGACGGGCGCATGGGCGTGGCCTGTGGTTCGTCCACCGGCAGCACCGACGAGATCAAGGCCTTCGGCAACATGCTGCTGAACTCGGTGGCGGACGGCCTCAACGCCAACTCCTACGTGCGCATGATGCCGCACACGGCAGCGGCCAATATCAGCATCTTCTTCGGCCTCAAGGGCCGCCTGATCCCCACCTCCAGCGCCTGCACCAGCGGCAGCCAGGGCATCGGCTACGCCTATGAGGCGATCAAGTTCGGCCGCCTGCCGATGATGCTCGCCGGGGGTGCCGAGGAGCTCTGCCCCACCGAGGCGATGGTGTTCGATGCGCTCTACGCCACCAGCCTGAAGAACGACGCCCCGCACACCTCGCCGCGCCCCTACGACAGCGGCCGCGACGGCCTGGTGATCGGCGAAGGTGCCGGCATTCTGGTGCTTGAAGAACTGGAGCACGCCCTGGCCCGTGGCGCGAAGATCCACGCCGAGATCGTCGGCTTCGGCTGCAACGCCGACGGCCAGCACACCACCAAGCCGGAGCAGGCGACCATGCGCGGCGCGATGGAGCTGGCCCTGGCCGACGCCGGCCTGGCGCCTTCGGCCATCGGCTACGTCAACGGCCACGGCACCGCCACCGAGCAGGGCGACGTGGCGGAGACGCTCGCCACCAGCAGCCTGTTCGGCGCACGCATGCCCATCAGCTCGCAGAAGAGCTTCCTCGGCCACACCCTGGGCGCCTGCGGCGCGCTGGAGTCCTGGTTCAGCATCGAGATGATGAACAGCGACCAGTACATCCACACCCTCAACCTCGACGCCGTTGACCCGGCCTGCGGCGAGCTCGACTACCTGCGCGGCGAGCCCCGGCAGATGAGCAACGAGTACGTGATGAACAACAACTTCGCCTTCGGTGGGGTCAACACCTCGTTGATCTTCCGGCGCTGGCGCTGAGCAGAAAACAACCGATATCCCAACAAGACCGTCAAGGAGACGACCATGAGCCTCAAGACCTGGACCGCTGTTGCTGTACTGTCCGCCGCTGTTCTGCCCGGCATCAGCCAGGCCCGTGACACCGCACACTTCCTCGACTTCAACACCGTGGTCACCGAGGCCGTGCAGGCGGGCCGCCTGGATGGCAGCGTGAAGTTCTTCCTGGCCGGCAACACCCCCGCCGGCAAGGTGACGGTGATCAACCCCAACATCACCACCAGCCAGAAGACCAACGCCTTCAACAAGAGCGACGAGGAAGCCTGCCGCTGGGTGCTGCAGTCCGCCCTGATCCGCCTGCAGGACGCGGCCAAGGCGGCCGGCGCCAACGCGGTGGTGGACATCGCCAGCAACTACAAGAACAAGGAATACAAGGACGCCACCAAGTACGAATGCCACGCGGGTGCCATCATGGCCGGCGTTGCTCTCAAAGGTAAGCTTGCCAGCATCAAGTAAGCCGCTGGAGTTGTTGGAGAAGGCCGCGCAAGCGGCCTTTTTCATGGGCGCGGGAAATGCCCTGAACGAATTAGCTGACCGGAAAGTCAACTCAATCGAGACCGACCCTGCCCTCGAGGAGACCCGGGATGCCCCAGCAGACCTTCACCATCCACTACCGCTTCCACAACGAACCACGACGCCATGAATTGGAGCTGGACCAGCGGCCCGACCCCGGCGAAGCCGCCATGCACCTGCTGGTGCTGCATTTCGCCGATGCCGAGAACAGCCTGGTGATGCCGCCGGCGGACGCCAGTGCGGAGGAAGTGGTCCAGCAGGCCGAGCTGCTGGGGATAAGCGATATCCGCCTTTCCTGAGCACGGCGGAGATAGACGCTCCTTGTCGATGAACGGCGCAGATGACATCAATTTGCCATCTCCGTATAGTGCCGCTGCCCACGCGCAACGCGAAAAGCCATCAGGGCCCGGGCACACGCCAAGACGACAAGGAGCTGATCTTGCGCAATTTCCAAAGGAACCTGTTTCTCTCGTTCGCCCTCTCCACCACGCTGCTTTCCGGGTGCGCCAGCATCGTCAGTGACAGCGCCTATCCGGTATCGGTGAGCAGCACGCCGGTGGGGGCGAATTTCGAGATCAAGGACAGCACGGGGAAAGTCATCCACAGCGGCACCACGCCGGGGACGGTGACGCTGAAATCCGGCCGCGGCTACTTCAAGAAGGCGAACTACACCATCGCCTTCAAGAAGGAAGGCTTCGCCGACCAGGAGATCAAGCTGAATTCGAGCCTCAACGGCTGGTACTGGGGCAACCTGCTGTTCGGCGGCCTGATCGGCATGCTGATCGTCGACCCGCTGACCGGCGCGATGTACAAGCTGCCGGAGAACACCGCGGCGGACCTGGGCAACCAGCTGGTCGGCCAGGCCGGCGGCAAGGACCTGACGCTGCTCACCATCGACCAGATCCCCGAGGACCGCAGGGCGGAACTGATAAAGGTGAACTGAGAAAGAAAGAAGGCCGCATCAGCGGCCTTTTTCATGGGCGGGTGCCCCTCAGCGGTGGTACTGCGCCGACAGCTCGTGGACGGCCTCGAAGAAGGCACCGGCGTTGGCCGGGTCGACTTCGGGGGTGACGCCATGGCCGAGGTTGAACACCTGGCCGCTGCCCTGGCCGTAGGCGGCGAGGATGCGCCCCACTTCGGCGCGGATGGCGGCGGGGTTGGCGTAGAGCACCGCCGGGTCCATGTTGCCCTGCAGGGCGACCTTGGAACCGACGCGGGCACGGGCGCTGCCGATGTCGCAGGTCCAGTCCAGGCCCAGTGCTTCGGCGCCGCTGTCGGCCATGGATTCCAGCCACAGGCCGCCGCCCTTGGTGAACAGGATCACCGGCACGCGACGTCCGTCATGCTCACGGATCAGGCCGTCGATGATCTGCTTCATGTAGGCCAGGGAGAACTCCTGGTAGGCCGCCGCCGAGAGGCTGCCGCCCCAGGAGTCGAAGATCTGCACCGCCTGGGCGCCGGCGCGGATCTGCCCGTTGAGGTAGGCGATGATTGATTTCGCCAGCTTGTCGAGCAGGGCGTGCATGGCCTGGGGATCGTTGTAGAGCATCGCCTTGGACTTGCGGAAATCCTTGCTGGAGCCGCCTTCGACCATGTAGGTGGCGAGGGTCCAGGGGCTGCCGGTGAAGCCGATCAGCGGCACGCGGCCGTTCAGCTCGCGGCGGATGTTGCGCACGGCGTCCATCACGTAGCCCAGGTCCTGCTCGGGATCGGGGATCGGCAGGGCCTCGACGTCGGCCAGGCTGCCGACCACCTTCCTGAAACGCGGGCCTTCGCCGGTCTCGAAGTACAGGCCCTGGCCCATGGCGTCGGGGATGGTGAGGATGTCGGAGAAGAGGATCGCCGCGTCCAGCTGCGGGTAGCGGTCCAGCGGCTGGATGGTGACCTCGCAGGCCAGCTCGGGGTTCTTCATCAGGCTGACGAAGTCACCGGCCTTGGCGCGGGTGGCCCGGTATTCCGGCAGGTAACGACCGGCCTGGCGCATCATCCAGACGGGGGTGACATCGACGGGCTGCTTGAGCAGGGCGCGGAGGAAACGGTCGTTCTTCAAGACGGTCATGGCAGTGTCCAACGAAAAAGTGCGGGCATTTTCGCAAAGCCCAACGCAAAAGGCACGGCGGGGGCCGTGCCTTTTGTCTATCGCGACCATTTGACGCGCTGAAAGCCTACAAAGCTGGAAGCGTCTGGGGATCGACGGAGAGCGCTACCCCCTGGGCTCATTTGTTTGAGCAGCCCGGGCGTAGGGTGGACCACGCTTCACCGGTCCACCATTCGCGGTCATGCCGGACTCCGCTGCGCGTGGGTTTCGCTACGCTCTACCCACCCTACGAGCTTGAAGCGGAGCCCGGGTTGGCACCGCCGGTGGATGCAAAGAGCGGCATCCACCCTACGCCCCTTCCAGCTTCAGGCTTCAGGCTCAGACCCCCAGATAATCGAGGATGCCTTCGGCAGCGTTGCGGCCTTCGAAGATCGCCGTCACCACCAGGTCGGAACCGCGGACCATGTCGCCACCGGCGAAGATCTTCGGGTTGCTGGTCTGGTGCTTGAACGCGTTCTGCTCGGGTGCGACGACGCGGCCCTGGCTGTCGATGCGGATGTCGAACTGCTCGAACCAGGGGGCCGGGCTCGGGCGGAAGCCGAAGGCGATCAGCACGGCTTCCGCCGGGATGATTTCCTCGGAGCCCGGGATCGGCTCGGGGCTGCGACGGCCACGGGCGTCCGGCTCGCCGAGACGGGTCTCGACCACCTTGACGCCTTCCACCTTGTCTTCGCCGACGATGGCGATGGGCTGGCGGTTGAAGAGGAATTTCACGCCCTCTTCCTTGGCGTTCTTCACCTCTTTGCGCGAGCCGGGCATGTTCTCCTCATCGCGGCGGTAGGCGCAGGTCACGGACTTGGCGCCCTGGCGGATGGAGGTGCGGTTGCAGTCCATCGCGGTGTCGCCGCCACCGAGGACGACGACGCGCTTGCCCTTCATGTCGATGAAGTCTTCCGGCGCCTTCTCGAAGCCGAGGTTGCGATTGACGTTGGCGATGAGGAAGTCGAGCGCGTCGTGCACGCCCGGCAGGTCTTCGCCCGGGAAGCCGCCCTTCATGTAGGTGTAGGTGCCCATGCCCATGAACACGGCGTCGTACTCATCCAGCAGCTGCTGCATGGTGACGTCCTTGCCGATCTCGGTGTTCAGGCGGAACTCGACGCCCATGCCGGTGAAGACCTCGCGGCGGCGGCTCATCACGGTCTTTTCCAGCTTGAACTCGGGGATGCCGAAGGTCAGCAGGCCACCGATCTCGGGGTTCTTGTCGAACACCACCGGGGTCACGCCGTTGCGCACCAGGATGTCGGCGCAGCCGAGGCCGGCCGGGCCGGCGCCGATGACGGCGACGCGCTTGCCGGTGGGCTTGACCTTGGACATGTCCGGACGCCAGCCCATGGCGAAGGCGGTGTCGGTGATGTACTTCTCCACCGAGCCGATGGTGACCGCGCCGAAGCCGTCGTTGAGGGTGCAGGCACCTTCGCAGAGGCGGTCCTGCGGGCACACGCGGCCGCAGACTTCCGGCAGGGTGTTGGTCTGGTGGGACAGTTCGGCGGCGGCCAGGATGTTGCCTTCCGAGACCAGCTTCAGCCAGTTCGGAATGAAGTTGTGCACCGGGCACTTCCACTCGCAATAGGGGTTGCCGCAACCGAGGCAGCGGTGCGCCTGGTCAGCCGCCTGCTGCGGCTTGAACAGGTCGTGGATCTCGACGAATTCGCGCTTGCGCTGGCGCAGCAGCTTCTTCTTCGGATCCTTGCGCCCGACCTCGATGAACTGGAAGTCGTTGTTCAGACGTTCAGTCATTTGAAAAACCTCTTAACAGCAGCGGCAAGCTACAAGCTGCAAGCTGCAAGACTCATCACGGTACCCGGCAGGCCGATGGGGCCTGCCGAGCTGGGCGTTTGTTATTGCGGGTTGGCTCGGGTGCTGGAGAGCAGCGAGGCGAGGTTCGCGGCCTTCGGCTTGACCAGCCAGAACTTGCGCAGGTAGTCGTCCAGGTTCTCCAGCAGGTGGGCGCCCCACTCGCTTTCGGTTTCCTTGACGTACTCGGCCAGCACGCTGTGCAGGTGGCTGCGGTAGGCCTCCATCGCCTCGTTGCTGATGCGCTGGATCTCGACCAGTTCGTGGTTCACCCGGTCGACGAAGCTGTTGTCCAGGTCGAGCACGTAGGCGAAGCCGCCGGTCATGCCCGAGCCGAAGTTGTAGCCGGTCTTGCCGAGGACGCAGACGAAGCCGCCGGTCATGTATTCGCAGCAGTGATCGCCCGTACCTTCCACGACGGTGTGGGCGCCGGAGTTGCGCACGGCGAAACGCTCGCCTGCGGTGCCTGCGGCGAACAGCTTGCCGCCGGTGGCGCCGTACAGGCAGGTGTTGCCGATGATGGCCGACTCCTGGGTCTTGAACGGGCTGCCCTTGGGCGGGGTGATGACCAGCTTGCCGCCGGTCATGCCCTTGCCGACGTAGTCGTTGGCGTCGCCTTCGAGGTACAGGTTCAGGCCGCCGGCGTTCCACACGCCGAAGCTCTGGCCCGCGGTGCCCTTGAAGCGGAAGGTGATCGGCGCCTTGGCCATGCCCTGGTTGCCGTGCACGCGGGCGATCTCGCCGGAGACACGGGCACCGATGGAGCGGTCGCAGTTGCAGATGTCGAGGGCGAACTCGGCGCCGCTCTTGGCGTCGATGGCGGCCTTGGCCATCTCGACCATCTTCTCGGCCAGCAGGCCCTGGTCGAACGGCGGGTTCTTCTCGACTTCGCAGAACTGCGGCTTGTCGGCCGGGACCTTGTCGCTGCCCAGCAGCGGGGACAGGTCCAGGTGGCCCTGCTTCTCGGTCTCGCCGGGGAGCATTTCCAGCAGGTCGGTGCGGCCGATCAGCTCGCCCAGGCTCGGCACGCCGAGCTTGGCCAGCCACTCGCGGGTGTCTTCGGCGACGTAGGTGAAGTAGTTCATCACCATTTCGACGGTGCCGATGAAGTGGTCCTTGCGCAGCTTGTCGTTCTGGGTGGCCACGCCTGTGGCGCAGTTGTTCAGGTGGCAGATGCGCAGGTACTTGCAGCCCAGGGCGACCATCGGGCCGGTGCCGAAGCCGAAGCTCTCGGCGCCGAGGATGGCGGCCTTGATCACGTCGAGGCCGGTCTTCAGGCCGCCGTCGGTCTGCACCCGGACCTTGCCGCGCAGGTCGTTGCCGCGCAGGGTCTGGTGGGTCTCGGCGAGGCCGAGCTCCCAGGGGCTGCCGGCGTACTTGATGGAGGTCAGCGGCGAGGCGCCGGTGCCGCCGTCGTAGCCGGAGATGGTGATCAGGTCGGCATAGGCCTTGGCCACGCCGGCGGCGATGGTGCCGACACCGGCTTCCGCCACCAGCTTCACCGAGACCAGCGCCTTGGGGTTGACCTGCTTGAGGTCGAAGATCAGCTGCGACAGGTCTTCGATGGAGTAGATGTCGTGGTGCGGCGGCGGCGAGATCAGGGTCACGCCGGGGACCGCGTAGCGCAGCTTGGCGATCAGGCCGTTGACCTTGCCGCCGGGCAGCTGGCCGCCTTCGCCGGGCTTGGCGCCCTGGGCGACCTTGATCTGCAGCACTTCGGCGTTGACCAGGTACTCGGGGGTGACGCCGAAGCGGCCGGTGGCGACCTGCTTGATCTTGGAGCTGCGCACGGTGCCGTAGCGCGCCGGGTCTTCACCGCCCTCACCGGAGTTGGAGCGGCCGCCGAGGCGGTTCATGGCTTCGGCCAGGGCCTCGTGGGCCTCCGGAGACAGGGCACCCAGGGAGATGCCGGCCGCGTCGAAGCGCTTGAAGATGGCGTCCAGCGGTTCGACCTGGTCGAGCGACAGGGGCTGGTCGGCGAGCTTGACCTTGAGCAGGTCGCGCAGCATCGACACCGGGCGGTTGTCCACCAGCGCGGCGTATTCCTTGTACTTGGCGTAGTCGCTCTGCTGCACGGCGGCCTGCAGGGTGTTGACCACGTCGGGGTTGTAGGCGTGGTACTCGCCGCCGTAGACGAACTTGAGCAGGCCGCCCTGCTGGATCGGCTTGCGGTTGTTCCAGGCTTCGAAGGCGAGCAGCTTCTGCTCGGCCTCGATGTCGACGAAACGCGCGCCCTTGATGCGGCTGGCGACGCCCTTGAAGCTGAGCTCGACCACTTCCTCCGAGAGGCCCACGGCCTCGAACAGCTGCGCGCCGCGGTAGGAGGCGATGGTAGAGATGCCCATCTTCGAGAGGATCTTCAGCAGGCCCTTGGAGATGCCCTTGCGGTAGTGCTTGAAGACTTCGTAGAGATCGCCCAGCACTTCGCCGGTGCGGATCAGGTCGGCCAGCACTTCGTAGGCCAGGTAGGGGTAGACGGCGGAAGCGCCGAAACCGACCAGGACGGCGAAGTGGTGCGGGTCACGCGCAGTGGCGGTCTCGACCAGGATGTTGCAGTCGCAGCGCAGGCCCTGCTCGGTCAGGCGGTGGTGCACGGCGCCGACGGCCAGGGACGCGTGGGCGGGCAGCTTGCCGGGGCCGATGTGGCGGTCGCTGAGGACCAGCAGCACCTTGCCCGAGCGCACGGCTTCCTCGGCCTGGTCGGCGATGTTGCGCACGGCGGCCTCGAGGCCGATGGACTCGTCGTAGTTGAGGTCGATCACCTGGCGCTCGAAGCCTTCGCGGTCGAGGCTCATCAGCGCACGCCACTTGGCCGGGGAGATCACCGGGCTGCTGAGGATCACGCGGGTAGCATGCTCGCGGGACTCGGAGAAGATGTTGCGCTCGGCGCCCAGGCAGATTTCCAGGGACATGACGATGGCTTCGCGCAGCGGGTCGATCGGCGGGTTGGTGACCTGCGCGAATTGCTGGCGGAAGTAGTCGTAGGTGGAACGCACGCGGCGCGAGAGCACGGCCATGGGGGTGTCGTCGCCCATGGAGCCGACGGCTTCCTGCCCCTGCTCGCCCAGCGGGCGCAGCACCTGGTCACGCTCCTCGAAGGTGACCTGGAACATCTTCATGTACTGCTTGAGCTGGTCGCTGTCGTAGCTGGCCACGCCGTGGTCGTCGTCGAGCTTGGCCTGGATGCGCACGGCGCTCTGGCGCAGCCACTGCTTGTATGGGTGGCGCGACTTGAGGCGGTTGTCGATGTCGTCGGTGGTCAGGACCTGGCCGGTCTCGGTGTCCACGGCGAGGATCTGGCCGGGGCCGACGCGGCCCTTGGCGATGACGTCCTCGGGCTTGTAGTCCCAGACGCCGATCTCGGAGGCCAGGGTGATGTAGCCGTTCTTGGTGGTGACCCAGCGGGCCGGGCGCAGGCCGTTGCGGTCGAGCAGGCAGACGGCGTGGCGGCCGTCGGTCAGCACGACACCGGCGGGGCCGTCCCAGGGCTCCATGTGCATGGAGTTGTATTCGTAGAAGGCGCGCAGGTCGGCGTCCATGGTCTCGACGTTCTGCCAGGCCGGCGGAATGATCATGCGCAGGCCGCGGAACAGGTCGATGCCGCCGGTGACCATCAGCTCGAGCATGTTGTCCATGCTGGAGGAGTCGGAACCGACGCGGTTGACCAGCGGGCCGAGCTCGTCGATGTCGGGCAGCTGGTCGTTGGCGAACTTGGTGCGACGGGCCAGGGCCCAGTTGCGGTTGCCGGTGATGGTGTTGATCTCGCCGTTGTGGGCGAGGAAGCGGAAGGGCTGGGCCAGCGGCCACTTCGGCAGGGTGTTGGTGGAGAAGCGCTGGTGGAAGACGCAGATGGCGGTCTGCAGGCGCTCGTCACCCAGGTCCGGGTAGAACTGCTGCAGGTCGGCCGGCATCATCAGGCCTTTGTAGATGATGGTCTTGTGCGACAGGCTGCAGATGTAGTGCTCGCTGTCGTCGGCGTTGGCCACCGAGGAACGACGACGGGCGCTGAACAGCTTGATGGCCATCTCCTGGTCGGAGAGGCCTTCGCCACCGATGAACACCTGCTCGATCTGCGGCAGGCGCTCGAGGGCCAGGCGGCCGAGGACGCTGGTATCGATCGGTACCTTGCGCCAGCCGATCAGCTGCAGGCCGGCGGCTTCGATCTCGCGGTTCATGTTGGCGCGTGCGGCGTCGGCGCGAGCCTGGTCCTGGTTCAGGAAGACCATGCCCACGGCGTACTGGGCAGGCAGTTCGACTGCGAACTCGGCCTTGGCCGTGGCACGCAGGAACAGGTCGGGTTTCTGGATCAGCAGGCCACAACCGTCGCCGGTCTTGCCGTCGGCGTTGATGCCGCCGCGGTGGGTCATGCAGGTCAGTGCTTCGATAGCGGTTTGCAGAAGATGGTGGCTTGCCTCGCCTTGCATGTGGGCGATCAAGCCGAAACCGCAGTTATCCTTGAACTCATCAGGATGGTACAGACCTGCTTTCATAGGGAACTCTCACCAGGAACTGCCTTGGTAAAAAGGCAAAATTGCTTTGTAGTTCAACCACTTACCACACGCGCAGGACTAGGCGCCAGCTTTGCGCAGGCAAAAGGGAGGTCATTGTACATATCCACTTGGTCCGTCACAAATCTTCGCGACGATTAAGTGAAAGTTTATGTCGCCAAACCGAAGGATTAGACCGGAAGGTCGTGCTAACGACCCTCCGGTCACGGAGGCGGGAGGGAGATGGTGCCCGCTGTCAGCGGGCGATTTCCTGCTGGATGCTGGCGAAGCTCTTGGGCCAGGGCTTGCCGGCCTGGACCTTGGCGGGGAGCCCCTTGATCGCGGCCTGGGCGGCATTGCGGCTGGGGAAATTGCCATAGGTGACGACGTACAGCGGCTTGCCCTGGTGGACCTTCTTGAAGTAGCGGTACTCGCCGCCGTTCTGCTGGACGAACGCCTTGGCGCTGCCTTCGGAGCTGGTGCCGAGGATCTGCACGGCGTAATGACCGCCGGCCTGGGAGCGATACCAGCCATCTCCGGCACCGGCGGACGCAGTACCGGAAGCGGCCACGGCCGGTGCGGCAGCAGGCTTGGCAGCGGGTTTCTCGGCCGGCTTGGCCGGAGTCGTGGCTGCAGCGGCGGGCTTGGCGGGCGCTGTGGGCACCGCAGCCGGGGCGGACGCGGCGGAAGTCGGTGCAGTGGCGATCGGCTGGATCGGCTTGACGGCCGGCTGCTGGGTGATCACCGGAGCTGGCGGCACGGCCGGAGCGGTGCCGGCGACAGCGCCCACAGGCGGCGCGACGGTGGTGACGGTCGGCGGAATGGTCGCCTGGGAGCCAGGCTGGGCACCCCCTTCATCGAGATCGTCCTGGCCTGCCGCCTGCGCCAGCGGCTCGCGGATCACCGGCTGGGCTTCGCCCACCAGGGGCAGCGGCAGGGGCTGCGAGGAGCCGGCGAATTCCACGGCGGGCGCTTCCGCCGGTGCCTGGGGCTGGCCAGCGGGCGCTTCACCGGCAGGCGTCGGCTGCTGGCCCATGGGCAACTGGGCGGTCGTGGGCTGCGTGGAAGCCGGGCTGTCCGAACGGTTCTGCATCAACAGGGCCGCGACGACGCCAATGGCGACGACCCCCAGTGCCAGCAGGTGCTTCTTCGGTAGATTCAAGCTGAACCCTCCTTTGCGCGAGGCCCCCCGCTCGGCGAGCATGGCCTCGACCAACAGTTCACGAGCGGACTGATTGATGCCGCCGGGCCAACCACCGGATTGCAGATGGATATCCTCGATCTGCTCCTCGGTCAGCAGCTCAATCCCCTGTCCGGCGCCTTCGAGCCGCTGCGCCAGATATTCGCGGGTTTCGTCCTCGCTGTAGGGCAGAAGTTCAATGGCGTGGAAACGTTCTTCGCCATCGGCCAGCAGTTCCAGGCGCGGCAGCAGGTTGGAGTCGGCGAAGAGGAAGACATGCGGGCGAGCCTCGCTGTTGCCAGCGGCCAGGGTCAGCAGGTTGTCGAGACCGGCGTCGTCGAGGTCTTCGGCATCGTCCACCAGCAGGTAGACCTCCTGGCCGGTCAGCGCGAGCTGGCCGACCTGGGCGAGGACCGAGCGCGCGTCGCTCTGGGCAACACCCAGCGCCTGGGCAACCAGGCGCATCAGGCCGCCCGCCTCGGCCGCGCCGCGCGCGGAAACCACCACGCTTTGCACCGCCTGCTTATTGGTGCTGGCGACCAGCGCCTGGCGCAGAAGCGTCTTGCCGCTGCCTTGGGGACCGGTCACCACCAGCAGCAGCTGGCTGTAGCGGGCCAGGTGGTGCAACTGCCCAAGCACCGGCTTGCGCTGGGCGGGATAGAACTTGAAGCCGGGTACCCGCGCGGCGAAGGGGTCGTGGGTGAACTGGTAGTGGGCCAGGAAGGCCTCGTCGGCGTGCAGGCTGGTCATGGGACTCTTTTTACTCTCCAAGCTGGTCAGCCAGGGCGCGATAGTCCGCGCTCAGGGTGTCGTCCAGAATATTTCGCGGGTAATCCGCAGTGACAACGGCCTCGCCGATCGCGCGCAACAGCACCAGGCGCAGCTGTCCGTCGAGGACCTTCTTGTCCACTGCCATGTGTTCGAGGAACTGCTCGGGCGTCATCTCCTCCGGCGGCACGATGGGCAAGCCGGCATCGCGCAGCAGGCGGACCGAACGATCACGCTCCTCTTCGTTGATCCAACCCAGGCGCCGGGACATCTCCAGTGCCATGACGGTGCCGGCGGAAACCGCCTCGCCATGCAACCAGACGCCATAGCCCATGTGGGTCTCGATGGCATGCCCGAAGGTGTGGCCGAGGTTGAGGGTGGCGCGTATGCCGGACTCGCGCTCGTCGGCCCCGACGACCCGGGCTTTCGCCGCGCAGGAGCGCTCGATGGCTTCGGTCAGGGGTTCCTGTTCGAGGCTGCGCAGGGCAGCCATATGCTCTTCCAGCCAGGACAGGAAGGGCTCATCGCAGATCAGGCCGTATTTGATCACTTCGGCGAGGCCGGCGGAGAGCTCGCGCGGTGCAAGCGTGCGCAGCGTCGCAGTATCGATGATCACGGCCCGGGGCTGGTAGAAGGCACCGACCATGTTCTTGCCCAGCGGGTGGTTGATGCCGGTCTTGCCGCCGACGGAGGAGTCCACCTGGGACAGCAGGGTGGTAGGCACCTGGATGAAATCGACACCACGCTGGTAGCAGGCCGCCGCGAAGCCGGCCATGTCACCGATCACGCCACCACCCAGTGCGATGACGGTGGTGCGGCGATCGTGACGGGCGGTGAGCAGGCCGTCGAAGATCAGTTGCAGGGTTTCCCAGTTCTTGAAGGCTTCACCGTCGGGCAGGACGATCGGCTGCACCTTGTAGTCGGAAAGCGTGCGGGTCAGCTGTTCGAGATAGAGAGGGGCGACGGTCTCGTTGGTGACGATGGCCACCTGCTTGCCGGCGATATGGGGCGCGAAAAGCTCGACCTGCGTCAGCAGGCCAGCGCCGATATGGATGGGATAACTACGCTCGCCAAGATCGACCTGAAGTGTCCGCATGGGGCCCCCACTATGAAAAGGGCACTAGGATAGCGCAGTTCGGCCCCTGCTTTAACGGGGAGGCAGCGCCTGCAATCGTTCGAGGATTTCCTGGACCACCAGACGCGGAGGCCGCTCATCGGTCTCGATGATGATGTCGGCGATCTCACGGTAAAGGGGGTCACGGATGGCCATGAGGTCACGCAGCACACGCCCCGGATCAGCGGTACGCAGCAGTGGTCGGTTACGGTCACGGGAGGTGCGGTCGATCTGCTGTTCAACCGAGGTATGCAGATAGACGACC
>NZ_QKRU01000060.1:0-43260 GCF_003234055.1 Pseudomonas sp. 57B-090624 | reverse complement strand
AATTCGTAGGATGGGTAGAGCCGTGCGAAACCCATGCTGTGCAGGCCGATGCTCGCGGTGTGGCTGGAGCCTTCCAATCGATGGGTTTCGCTGCGCTCTACGCCATCCTACGAAGCGGTGCCATGCAATTCGTAGGATGGGTAAAGCCATGCGAAACCCATGCTGTGTCAGCCGGCGTACACGATGTGGCTGGCGGCTTCGAATCCATGGGTTTCGCTGCGCTCTACGCCATCCTACGAAGCGGTGCCATGCAATTCGTAGGATGGGTAGAGCCGTGCGAAACCCATGCTGTGCAGGCCGATGCTCGCGGTGTGGCTGGAGCCTTCCAATCGATGGGTTTCGCTGCGCTCTACGCCATCCTACGAAGCGGTGCCATGCAGTTCGTAGGATGGGTAGAGCCGTGCGAAACCCATGCTGTGTCAGCCGGCGTACACGATGGGACTGGAGGCTTCGAATCCATGGGTTTCGCTGCGCTCTACGCCATCCTACGGGGCGGTATGGCGCCCATGAAAAAGGGCCGGCGCCTGGTGGCGGCCGGCCCTTTGTCGTGCCTGGGAGGATTATTCCTCGATCGGCATCTCTTCGTCCGGGAAGGCCGGCTGCTCGCCGCCCATGGCGCCGCCCAGGCCACCGGCACTGGCCATGACCAGGCCGGCGAACTCCTCGACCGTCATCTTCTTGCCGTTGAACTCCACCTGGCCGTCGGCGTAGTGCAGGCGGGCGCGGATGTCGTTGCCCTCCAGGGCCACGAGCTGGGTGGAAAGCAGCATGCCGCTGGCCATCTCGGTGGTCATGGAGGCCTGCTGGGCGATGGCTTCCTGGTCGTCCTGGCCCTGGAGCACGGCCTGCACGCTGACCAGGTCGCTGATCATCGGCTTGGACAGGCTCAGGTCCAGGTCGAGGCTAGTGATGGCTTCGCGAGCGATCTGGTCCGGCGGCAGGTCGAAGGACGCCGGCTTGGCCAGTTGCATGGCCAGGCTGAAGCGGCTCTCGCCATTGGCGGTCTTCAGGCTCAGGCGCTCCAGGGCGAACTGCGGCTTGCCTTCCAGCAGCTTGACGAGGTCGGCCTTGGCCTGCTCCTGCTGCGCCTCGGTCAGCTCACCGAGGCCCGGTTCGCCAGCCTGGCCGACCTGCTGGTACAGCGCGCCGTAGAAGTCGGCCAGGGATTTCAGCGCGACCGAGTCGAGATTCTTCATGGTCCAGACCATCTGCGCGCTGCCGATGGGCTTGTCGGCGTAGCTGATGCTGCCGGCGTCGAGCGTCAGGCTGCCTTCGATGTTGCTGCCGTTCTCGCGGGTGTCCTGGCGCTGGGCCAGGTCGGCGAGCACCACGGCCGGGTTTTCGCCGATGGCGACGTTGGCGGTCTTCAGGCTGAAGTCGCTCTTGCCCACGTACAGGCCACTGGCGGCGCGGCTCTGGTCGCTGGCCAGGGACAGGCCCTGGAACAGCACGTGCACCGGCTCGCCCTGTTCGGAAACGGCGTCGACCTTGAGGCTGTCCATGGTGCCGATGGCGGCGACGCGGTTGCCGCCGGCATCGCTGCGCACTTCCAGGTTCAGGCCGGAGAAGCTCAGGTGGGACTCGTCGTCCATCTGCATGTCCAGGGGCAGCAGGGCCAGGCTGCCGCTCATGGAGCGGTCGTAACCGATGCTGACGTCACCGACCAGGGGCGCGGCGCCCTTGCTGGCGGCGAACCACTTCTCGACGCTGGGGCTGGATTCCAGGGCGTAGTTGCTGGCAGCCATCACCGGCGCCAGCTTGAAGGCCTTCAGGCGCGACACCGGGAAGGGGCCGTGCTCGATGTTGTCGACGAACAACAGCTCCAGGCCCTGGCCTTCCTCGCCGACGCGCACGCGGTAATGGGCGGTGCTGCTGAACAGGCCCTGTTCGAGGGAGACCAGCTCCATCGAGGCGGAGGTACCGAAGGCCGGCGCGGACAGCTTCAGCTGCGCATTGGCCTCCTTGATGGAGGTGTCCAGCACGGCGGGCAGCTGGGTGCCGGTGTACCAGGCCCCCGCGGCGGAGACAGCGGCGATGGCGACGACTGCGCCCAGGGCGATCTTTACGGTTTTGCTCATTGTTCGACTCGCGGAGTATCCATGTGAATGTTGCTTCCCTGCATCCGCAAGCGGGGCCGATGCAAAGCGGCGCGGAAAAATGCGGCGCAAAGGCTATCACTGCGCCATTGCGCCTCCAAGCGGCGGCCTGCGGTTCTGATGGCCAGTCGACGTTCAGTGCGGGCCGGGCCCGTCAGGCTTGTCGATCACCAGCGGCTGGGGCCGGCCGATCCAGTCGGAGATCAGGCTGTAGGCCACCGCCAGCAGCGTCGTCCCGAGGAACAGGCCCATGAAGCCGAAGGCGAGGATGCCGCCGAACACACCGAGCAGCACCACCACCAGCGGCAGGTTGCCGCCACGGCTGATGAGGTAGGGTTTGAGCACGTTGTCCACGCCGCTGATGATGAAGAAGCCCCAGATCGCCAGGAACACCCCATAGCCGTAGTCGCCGTGCCAGAACAGCCAGGCGGTGGCGGGCACCCACACCAGCGGCGGCCCCATCGGAATCAGGCTCAGGGCGAAGGTGGCCAGGCCCAGCACCAGCGCACCCGGCACCCCGGCGATCCAGTAGCCGATCAGCCCCAGCAGGCCCTGTGCGGCGGCGGTGCCGATCACGCCGTTGACCACCCGTTGCACGGTGCCGGCCACCAGCTCCAGGTAGTGCGGTGCGCGGTCGCCGATCAGGCGCTCCAGGGCACGCTCGGCGAACAGTGCCATGCGCGGGCCGTCGCGGTAGAAGAAGAACACCAGCACCAGGCTCAGGGCCAGTTCCAGCATGCCGCCGCCGATCTGTGCGCTGCGTGCCAGGATCCAGTTGCCGGCCTGGCCCATGTAGGGCTTGAGGCTGGTGAAGAAGGCCGCGCCCTGGGCGTCGACCCGTTGCCACAGCGCCACCAGGCGCTCACCCACCAGGGGCAGCTCGCCCAACCACTCCGGTGGCTGCGGCAGGCCTTCCACCTGAACGTTCTTGACCAGCTCGGTGGCATCGCGGATGTGGTCGGCGAGGTTGAAGCCCATCCACACCAGCGGCACCGCCACCAGCAACATCCAGCCAGCGGTGAGCAGCCCCGCAGCCAGGGACACGCGTCCGTCCAGCAGCCGCGTGAGCAGGCGCATCAGCGGCCAGCTGGCGAAGGCCAGCACGGCCGCCCAGAACAGCGCCGACCAGAAAGGGGCCAGCACCCAGATGCAGGCGCCCAGCAACGCGAGCAGCAGTATCTGCACCAGCAGGCGATCGTTATTCAGCATGAACGGGGCACTCCGTGGCAAAACGCGACCGTGGCGCCGAAGGGCGCCACGGGTGACAAGCATGGACGCTGCGCTTCAGCGCAGCCACTCGAGGTGCAGGCCTTCTGCGGTGTTTTCACCCAGTTCCAGGCGTGCGGCGCGCACGCCCTGCTCCACCAGGGCCTGGCGCCAGGCTTCGCCGCCCGCGCCGGACAGGCTGATGCGCAGGGTGCTGTCGAGGTTCAGGCAGCGCGCCAGCAGGGTCGCCCAGGCGGGCGTGGGCGCCGCCGGCAGGCTAGTGAGGTGAAGCTCGCCGCTGCTCTTGAGCTCGCGCATCAGGGTGCCGGGGGTCGGCAGTATCTCGCCCAGGGGCGCTGCGGAATCCAGCTGCTCGGCGTGCAGGTAGGCGCGGCGATTGCCCCGGGTGATGGCATACAGCGCCAGCAGGCTGTCCTGCTGGGGTTCGGCCAGGCGCACCAGCAGGTAGGCCTGCTGCTCGTCCGGCCCATAGAGACGGGCGTTGCCGAACACCGAGTTGGCCCACAGGCTGCTGGAGCCACAGTCGCGGCCCTGGCACCAGTAGAGGGGCACGGCGCCCTTGTCGAGCAGGGCGACCCGGGCGTTGTCGAAAGCCTCGCCCGAGCCGTGGCCGCTTGGCAGCAGGTAGGTGACCGAGGTCTGCCGGCCCTGGGCATCGATCTTCTGCTCGAAGCGCAGCTGGTTGCTGATGCGCCGGATCGAGCCTTGCGGGTAGATGCGCTCCTGGTCGCCGGCTTCCTTGAAGTCGACGATCTCGGCGTGGGGGAAGCGCGGCAACGCGCTGAGGTCGTGGCTGTCGGGCAGGTCGGCGGCGTGCACCGCGATCGCCTGCAGGGACGCGGCCAGGAGCAGGCCGCTAACGATGAAAGAGCGCATGCGCCTCCTTAGCGAATCAACATGGACTGGGCGGACTTGACCACCGTCTCGGCGGTTTCCTGGCGCCTGGGCACCTGCAGGCCACGCTGCACGGCCGGGCGGGCCTCGATGGCCGCCAGCCAGCGCTGCAGGTGGACGAGGCCCTCGACCGGCACACCGGCCCAGTCGTGCAGGCGCACCCAGGGGAAGGTGGCGATGTCGGCGATGCCGTAGTCGCCGGCCAGGTATTCCACCAGCGCCAGGCGCGAATCGAGCACCTCGTAGAGGCGGCGGGTCTCGTGCTGGTAACGGTCGATGGCCGGCTGGAGGGTTTCCGGGAAGTAGCGGTAGAAGACGTTGGCCTGGCCCTGCATCGGCCCGACCCCGCCCATCTGGAACATCAGCCACTGCATGGCCACCGAGCGGCCCTTGGCGTCGGCAGGCAGCAGCCGGCCGGTCTTCTCGGCGAGGTAGACGAGGATGGCGCCGGACTCGAACACGGCGAAGTCCCCCTCATCACGGTCGACGATGGCGGGGATGCGCCCGTTGGGGTTGATCTCCAGGAAGGACGGCGCCTTCTGTTCCTTGCGCTCGAAGGACAGCGCGTGGGCCCGGTAGGGCAGGCCCAGTTCCTCGAGGGCTATGGAGACCTTGTGTCCGTTGGGCGTGGCAGCGGTATAGAGATCGATCATCCGGGCTCTCCTTGGGAAGGCGCCCAGCCTTCCCGGTTGCCCCGATCAAGTCAAGGCGAGGCGAAGAAGCTATTGAAACAGTCTGCTACGGCCTGGGCGCCGCTTTCGTCATTGAGGTGCAGGTGGTGGCCGCCCGGCTTGTAGTGCACGTCGAAGCCTAGACCCTGGAGCAGCTCGGCGATACGCGGCTCGGCACGGATCTGCCCCTGCTCCGCCAGCACCAGGGAGGTGGGGCAGCGTACCGCGCGGACGAACTCGGTGGCGTGGGCGAAGGTCAGGCGCATCAGCGACGGCAGGGTCAGGCGCATGTCGGTGCGCCAGGTGTAGCCGCCGGGCACCGGCATCAGGCCACGGTTGGCGAGCAGTTCGGCGGCCTCGCGGCTCACCGCCACCACGCCCTTCATGCGCGCCTCCACCGCGCGCTCGACATCGGTGTACACCGGCTTGCGCTTCTCGCGCAGCGCCAGCCGCGCCTTGAGCGCATCACCCAGGCGCTTGGGCGCACTGTCGGCCTCGCCGGTGTAGGGAATCAGCCCGTCGATCAGCGCCAGGCGCTCGATGCGCTCGGGCAGGGAACCGGCCACCAGCACCGAGACGATGGCGCCGAGGGAGTGCCCCATCAGCGAGAAGCGCTCCCAGCCCAGTTGCTCGGCCACCAGCAGCACGTCCTCGGCGTATTCCCACAGCTGGTAGCTGGAGCCCGCCGGGTAGTGCCCGGAATGGCCGTGGCCGGCGAAGTCCAGGGCCACGATGCGCAGCCCCTGGAGCTTCGGCGCCAGGCGCGCGTAGGTCATGGCGTTGTCCAGCCAGCCGTGCAGGGCCAGCACGGGCTTGCCGTCCTCGGGCCCGAAGATGTGCGCCGCCAGTTCGACGTGGGGCAGGTTCAGGCGGATTTCCTCGACGTGCGCGGTCATGCGTGCTCCCGGTCGGTGCGCTGGCCTTCCCAGCGGTTGAAGAGATTCCTCAGCAGTTCGGCGGTGTCCTGCGGGCGCTCCAGGGGGAACATGTGGCCGCCCGGCAGGGACAGGTATTCACCCTTGGGTACGCGCTTGACCAGGCGTGCGTGATGGGGCAGCACCACGCGGCTGTGGCGGCCGCGCACCACCGCCAGGGGCACCTCGAGCTGCTGCGGACGGCCCGGGCTGTTGTGCGGGACGCTGCGGTAGATGCTGATCTCGGTGGCCGGGTCGAACTTCAGCCGCAGGCCGCTGCCGGTCTCGGTGAAGCCGTGGCGCACGTAGGCCTCCAGGCAGTCCGGGTCGAAGCGGCGGAACAGGGACTTGCCGGAAAAATACAGGCGCGCCTCGTCGAGGTCGGCGAACTCCTCGCGCCGGCCCAGGGTGCGCCCGGCCGGGGTGATGCGGTCGATGAAGCCGAAGCGCTTGGCCGCGCGGATGACGATGCGGTCGGCCAGGGTCAGCACCGGCGAGTCGAGCATCGCCACGCCGCGGTAGAGGTCCGGGCGGCGCAGTGCCGCGTGGTAGTGCAGCACGCCGCCGAGGGAGTGGCCGACGCCGAACACCGGCTCACCGTGGGCCTCGAGGTGGTGGATGAGTTCGTCCACCAGGTTTTCCCAGTTGTCGTTGACCGGGAAGCGCGGGTCATGGCCGTGCTGGTCCAGGTGCCGGATGCGGAAGTCCGGGCCCAGCGCCTGGAACAGCTTGGCGTAGGTGGCCGACGGGAAGCCGTTGGCATGGGCGAAGAAGATCGTCTGGGACATGGCGATGCCGGCTGGTTGGGAACTGCCAGGGATTTTCCGGCAGCCCGGCGCCCTCGGCAATGACCGTAACTGCCAGTGATGATGGCGCTATTGCCACAGCGGCGGACGGCCCTCAACCCAGCGTGCGCAAGCGTGCCGGCGGCACTCCGTAGGTGCGGCGGAACAGCCGGGAGAAATGCGCCTGGTCGTAGAAGCCCAGCTGCAGGGCCACGTCGCTGAGTGGCTGCTGGCCACGCAGCACCAGCGGCAGGGCCCGCTCCAGGCGCAGCTGGGTCAGCCACTGGTGGGGCGGCAGGCCGCAGTGCTGGCGGAAACGCCGCAGCGCCTGCCAGGGGCTGAGGCCGCAGAAGGCCGCCAGCTCCTCCAGGGACGGCGGCGATTCCAGGCGCGACTCCAGCCACTCGCGCAGGCGCTGCCAGGTACGTGCATCGAAGCCCTGGGCGGGCTCGCTGACCCGCAGCGTCGAGCCCTGCCCGAGCAGGCAGGCCAGCGCCGGCCAGAGCAGGCTTTCCAGGGCCAGGCGGGAGTGGCCGAGAAACCCCGCGTGCACGGCCTGCAGGCGTGCCTGCAGGGTGGGGTCGCGCAGGGTCGCGCTGGTCAGGCGGGGGGCGCCCTGGCGACCGTCGCTGAGCACGCGACTGGCTTCATCCAGCCATTGCGGCTCGATGGCCAGCACGCGGATGTGATAGCCCTCCCCGCCCTGGCTGGCGCCGTCGTGGATCTGTTCCGGCGCCATCAACAGCGCGTCGCCGCGCCCGGCCAGGCGCGACTCGCCCCGGCAGACGAAACGCTGCCGCCCGTTCAGCAGCAGGCCCACGTGGTACTCCAGGTGGAAATGCCGGGGAAAGGCGAAATCGCGGTACTCGGCATCGATCAGGCGGACGCCGGGCAGGCCGCTGACGATATGACTGATGCGCTCCATGGGCGCCACTCTAGCGCGTGGCAGTGCGATCGGCTTGGATGAAATTGCGCGACTGCCGGGAATCATCCGCCGAAGGCACGCGGCAACCGCAGGGGCGACTGAACTCGCCCCTGCATAGAGCGGTGTGATCACCCCTTCGGCGGCTGCTCGCCCAGGGGCACGATGGCCATGGTCAGGCGCGAGATGCAGCTGGGCTTGCCGTCGTCACCGCTGAGGCGGATGTCCCATACATGGGTGGTGCGCCCCAGGTGCACGGGACGGGCGACGGCGGTGACGCGGCCACTGCGCAGGCCGCGCAGGTGGTTGGCGTTGACCTCCAGGCCCACGCAGTAGAAGCGGCTGGTGTCGATGCACAGGTAGCTGGCGGTGGAGCCGAGGCTCTCGGCCAGCACCACCGAAGCGCCGCCGTGGAGCAGGCCGTAGGGTTGGTGGGTACGGCTGTCGACCACCATGCTGGCGGTGATCGATTCGTCGTCGAAGGCTTCGAAGCGGATATCCAGCAGGCCGCCGATGGTGCCTTGCTGGGATGCATTGAGTTTTTCGAGATCGGGGGTCTGGCGCCACAGGCTCATGTCGGCTCCTCGCAAGAATGCCGCCGGGGTGGCCAGGGCTCCCGGCGGTCAGGGGTCACTCGTGCCAGAGCACCGCCTGGCGGCGCTCGATCCATTCGGGGAAGCGCGAGCCGTAGGTGCCCTCCACCACGTTGCGCTTGATCTTCAGGGTAGGCGTCAGGAAGCCGTTGTCGACCGCCCAGACCTCCTTGACCAGCACCAGGCCGAGCAGGCGTTCGTGCTTGTCCAGCGCCTCGTTCACCTGCTCCAGCAACTCGCGCAGGCTGCCCTCCAGCTCGGCGCGGGTACCGTTGGCCGCTTCCTGGCGACCGACGTCGGAAAGCACGCAGAGCGCCATCGGCTGCGGCAGGCCATCGCCCACCACGCACACCTGCTCGATGCGGGTATGCACCGCCAGGCGGTTCTCGATGGGTGCCGGGGCCACGTACTTGCCCTTGCTGGTCTTGAAGATTTCCTTGATGCGGCCGGTGAGGCGCAGGTTGCCGGCGGCGTCCTGCTCGCCCTTGTCGCCGGTGCGCAGGAAGCCGTCGGGGGTGATGGTCTCGGCGGTCTTCTCCGGGTCCTTGTAGTAACCCTGCATGGTGGCGCCGCTGCGCACCTGCACCTCGCCATCGTCGTTGATGCGCACCTCGACACCGGGGCTGTTGCGGCCGATCCAGCCGGTCTTCTGCTCGCCCGGGCGGCACACGTGGGAGTAGCCGCAGTTCTCGGTCATGCCGTAGACCTCGAGCACATCCAGGCCCAGGCGCTTGTACCAATGCAGCAGCGCCTCGGGCACCGGCGCGGCGCCGCACAGGGCCACGCGCACGGCGTCCAGCCCGAGCCCGGCGAGCACCTTGCGGCCGACGATGCGACCGATGATCGGCAGCTTGAGCAGGCGGTCGAGCTTCTGCGCCGGCATCTTCGCGTACACCCCCATCTGGAACTTGGTCCAGATGCGCGGCACGCCGAAGATGGCGGTGGGACGGGCGCGCTTGAGGTCTTCGAGGAAGGTGTCGAGGCTCTCGGCGAAGAACACCGTCTGCCCGGCATAGAGCGAGGCCATCTCGACGAACATGCGCTCGGCCACATGGCACAGCGGCAGGTAGGACAGCAGGCGGTCGTCTTCACCGGTCTTGAACAGGTCGACACCGTGGCCGGCGGCGAAGGCGAAATTGCCGAAGCTCTGCATCACGCCCTTGGGCGTCCCGGTGGTGCCGGAGGTGTAGATGATGGTGGCCAGCTGCTCGGCGGCGGTCCGGGGGTTGTCGCGGATCGGCGTCTCCGCCTGCAACTCGCTCCACTGGTAGTCGAAGGTGCCCTCGGGGTGGATCGGCAGCGCGATGGTGGCCACGCCTTCGGGAATGCCGCTGGCCATGGCGGGCCAGTCGTCCAGCTTGCCGATGAAGGCCAGGGCGGTTTCCGAATGCGCCAGTACCTGGTGCACGGACTCGCCGGTGAGGTTGGGGTAGAGGGGAACGGAAACGTGCCCGGCCATCCAGATCGCAAGATCGGCGACTATCCAGTGGGCACAGTTCTTGGAAATGATGGCGATGCGGCTGCCCGGAGGCAGGTCACGCCCTCTCAGCCAGCTGGCGGCGCGTCGCGCCTGGTCGCCGACATCGCCCCAGGTCAGCTCCTCGACCCTGCCGCCGGACAGCGGTTGGACCAGGTAGCGTTTGTTGGGGTGACGTGCCTCTCGCTCGAAGAACATATCGAGCGGCAAACGGACTGCATCAGCCACAGGGCCTCCTCCTTTCTTGTTTTTCTGGGGACAACCAAGCACTTGCTTGGGCGAATATTCCACGCAGTAGGAAGCGGCGCAAGTTAAGAAATGTATCGGGCTCGGACACAGGCTCCGGGAGCCTCTGGGGCGGGGGTTGCAGCGGGAAATGATGGAGAGGGCGGCGGCGTTGCGCGCTGCCTGGCGACTCAGGCGCCCCTACCCGAGCGGGCCCGCCACAGGGCGGGCCGAGTGCTCCGGACCGGGAGCGCCCGTCAGTTCGACGGCGAGACGAACCAGGCCTCGAGCCCGGGCTTGTCGGTCTGCTGACCGGGCCGGTAGATGTAACCGGAAACCCGCGCATAGTTGTCCCAGTCGGTGCGCCAGAGCATGGTGCCCTGGTACTCCTTGCCGTTGCGCTTGAAGTCGATGCGCAGCCCCGAGGCGCCGTCCACCAGTTCGGAGTTCTCGAAGTGCGCCTTGCCCGTCCAGCTCTCCTCGCCCACGGTCCAGGCCAGGGACAGCTCGCCCTCGTCCTGGTAGATGTCCAGCTCGCCGGTGTAGGGCTTGCCGGTGTCGAGGTCGCGACCGACGATCCAGTAGTTGCCGACGAAGAAGGAAGGGTCCGGGTTGTCCGCCGCCAGGAGGGTGGAACCGGGCAGCAGGGTGGCGAGCGCCATCAGGGCGCGGAGCGTGATGCGTCTGAGCATGTGGGTCGTCCTTGGGGCGGGGTCAGATCCGGTGTGCGTGGTGCAGGGAGCGCAGCTCCATCAGGCCCGCGAGGGCCATATCGCCCTCCAGCTCGACGAGGCTGGCGGTGCCCAGGGGCAGCGGCTGCTGGCGATGACCGTGGATCAGCAGGCCCGCCAGTTCGCCGACGAAGGGGTTGTGGGTCACCAGCAACAGCTCGCCCTCCTCCCGCTCGGCCAGTCGCGCGAGGGCTTCACGCGGGTCGCTTTCCGGGGTCAGCCAGGGCTGCGTCACCAGCGCGCCGGAGAAATCCAGCGCCTCGCGCACCAGTTCGGCACTCTGCTGGGCCCGCAGGTAGGGGCTGGCGATGATGGCCTGCAACGGGCGACCGGCCAGGCGTGCCGCGGCATGCAGCACCTCCTGGCGGCCATTGCGGGTCAAGGGGCGTTCGGCGTCGGTGGCCGCGCGGGGCTCGGCCTCACCGTGGCGTAGCAACCACAGCCTCACAGCTTGGGCTCTTCGTCGCGCGCGGGGTGCGGTGCCGGCGGCACCACGTGGGCGGCCTCGCCTTCCGGCGGGCGCGGCGTGGGCCAGTCGGCGAAGGGCCAGGGCTTTTCCTCGGTATTGAAGGTGCCGAAGCGGCCGATCTGCGCCAGGTACTGGCTCAGGCTGTCGCCGAACCCCATCAGGCCGCCACTGGGCGCGCCGTAGAAGGCCCGGTAGCCGAGCTGCGCCAGGACCACCACGCCGAGGACGATCTCGGCCAGTTGCCAGACGACGACGAAGATCAGCATCCACAGCACGCGCAGCAGGATCGACTCCCGCTGCAGGTCTTCGCGCTCATCACTCATGGGAATCTCCTTGTCCGAAGTTGGCGGGGCTCAGAAGCCGCTGGTGGGAATGAAGTCGACGTCGGTCTTGGGTTCGGCGCGCATCAGCGCCTCGATCACCTGGGCCAGCGTACGCCCCTCGAAAAGAATGGCATGCAGGCCAGCGACCAGCGGCATGTACACCTGCAGCTCCTCGGCACGGGCCTTGAGCACCTTGAGGGTGTTGACGCCCTCGGCCACCTCGCCCAGGCGCGCCACCGCGTCTTCCAGGCTGAGGCCTTCGCCCAGGGCGTGGCCGACCTGGTAGTTGCGGCTCTTGGGCGAGGAACAGGTGACGATCAGGTCGCCGACGCCGGCCAGGCCGAGGAAGGTCATGGGGTTGGCGCCGAGCTTCACGGCGAAGCGGGTCATCTCCGCCAGCGCGCGGGTGATCAGCATGCTCTTGGTGTTCTCGCCCATGCCCAGCGCCGCGGCCATGCCGGCGATGATCGCGTAGACGTTCTTCAGCGCACCGCCCAGCTCGACGCCGAAGCGATCGGCACTGGCATAGACGCGGAAGGTCTTGCCGTGCAGGGCGGCCTGCACCTGCTGGCACAGCTCGGTGTCTTCGCTGGCGACCACGGTGGCGGTGAGGGCGTGGTCGGCCACCTCGCGTGCCAGGTTGGGGCCGGAGAGCACACCGATGCGTGCCTCGGGGGCGATGTCTTCGAGGATCTGGCTCATCAGCAGGAAGCTCTGCGCCTCGATGCCCTTGGTCAGGCTCACCAGCATGCGCCCCTTCAACTGGCCGGCGACCGGTTCGAGCACCTTGCGCAAGGCGCTGGAGGGAATGGCGACGAAGATCAGCTCGCAACTGGCGAGCACCGCATCCAGGTCGGTGGTGGGTTCGACGCCGGGATGGATCTTCACCCCCTTGAGGTAGCGCGGGTTCTCGCGGTTGGCGCGGATCGCCTCGGCCTGCTCGGGATCGCGCATCCACTGCTGCACGCTCTTGCCGTTCTCGGCCAGGAGGTTGGCGATGGCGGTGCCGAAGCTGCCGCCGCCCAGCACCGCGATCGATTGCTGTTGAGTCATAACCAGTCCATGTAGAGCCATCGGGGATGGCGGTTGCGCGCATTATACGGAGGGCCGAGCGACCAGCCAGTCTCAAACGAGCCATCTGCCACTGGTCAAGTGTGAACCCAGGCACGACAATTCAGCCTTCTAAGACCACGTCGGACGAACGGGGTGCCCAACCCGCCGCGACGGATGCCATTCGACCAGAGCGCAGGCCCAGCTAGAGTTTCCCATGCATTCATCTTTTCCATGGACGAGCCTGTCACGAGGCACACGGATGATCCGCCGCCCAGCCCCCCTCCTCTTCTCCACCGCCATCGCACCGGGCGCCCGCCTCGGGGAGTGCCGATGAACCTGCGCCGTGGCTGGGACATCCACACCCGCACGCAACTGATCAGCCTGGGCCCGGCCCTGCTGCTGACGCTGCTGCTCACCGGCTTCTTCACCTTCGCCCGCCTGCAGGACCTGCGCCAGGAGCTGAACCACACCGGCCAGCTGATCGCCAACCAACTGGCGCCAGCCGCCGAATACGGCGTGATCGCCGGCAACCTGCCGGTACTCGAAGGCCTGCTCAAGGCGACCCTGGACACCCCGCACGTGCGCTTCCTCGAAGTGCGCGACCGTGAAGACAACATCCTCGTCTACGTCGAACAGCCCGGCAGCCTGGACAAGGCCGGCCCCCAGGTCGAGGTGTTCCACGCGCCGATCCGCATGCAGCAGATGAAGCTGGACAGCGAGGCGCTGTTCCACAGCGAGCGCAGCAACGGCAAGCTCGCCACCGGCTACCTGGGGCGCGTGGTGGTGGGCATGTCCAACGACGCCTTCAGCAGCCGGCAGCAGGAAATCCTCCTCAAGGCCACCGTGCTGGCGCTGTTCGCCCTGGTGCTCACCTTCCTCCTGGCGCGGCGCCTGGCCACCCGCCTGTCGCAGCCGATCAGCGCCATGGGCGAGGCGGTCGAGGCCATCCAGGGCGGCAACTACCAGGCCAGCCTGCCGGTGGTGGACGAGGGCGAGCTGGGCGACCTGGCGCGGCACATCAACAACCTCGCCAATGGCCTGGCCAAGGCCAGCCGCGAGCAGCAGCAGGCCATCGACCAGCTGATCAGCGCCCGCGAGGAGGCCGAGCAGGCCAACCGCGCCAAATCCGACTTCCTGGCGATGATGAGCCACGAACTGCGCACGCCCATGAACGGCGTCCTGGGCATGCTGCAACTTCTTGAAACAACCGAACTGAACCGCGAACAGGCCGAGTACGCCGCCCTGGCCGCCGAATCCACCGAGCACCTGCTCAAGGTCATCAACGACATCCTCGACTTCTCGCGCATCGAACGCGGTGCACTGGAGCTGGAGCGCATCTCCTTCAACCTGCTGGAACTGGTCCAGGGCTCGGTGCAGGTGTTCCAGCACAGCGCACTGCAGCGCGGCCTGGCGCTGACCCTGGAAACCCAGGAAGGCCTGGAGCAGATCGAGGTGCAAGGCGACCCGACGCGCATCCGCCAGATCCTGGTGAACCTGGTCGGCAACGCCCTGAAATTCACCGAGGACGGCGGCATCCGCGTCCTCACCCAGTGGCAGCCGCTGGACGACGAAGTGCTGTGGCTGACCTGCGCCGTGCACGACAGCGGCATCGGCATCCCGCCGGAACGCCTGGAGCACATGTTCGACGCCTTCCAGCAGGCCGACAGCTCCATCTCCCGGCGCTACGGCGGCACCGGGCTCGGCCTGCCCATCGCCCGCACCCTGGCCGAACGCATGGGCGGCACCCTGCGCGCGGAGAGCCTCGAGGGCCGCGGCTCGATCTTCACCCTGGAAATCCCCCTGCCGTTCCGCCAGCAGGAGCGCCGGGCCAGCGAGGGCAGCGCCAGCGACACCACCAACGGCGGCGGCCAGCAGGTGCTGCTGGTGGAGGACAACCCCGTCAACCAGACCGTGATCGAGGCCATGCTGCGCAGCCTCGGCTACCGCGTCAGCCTGGTGGGCGACGGCGCCCAGGCGGTGCAGAGCGCCTCGCGCCAGCACTTCTCGGCGATCCTCATGGACTGCCGGCTGCCGGTGCTCGATGGCTACGAAGCCACCCGGCAGATTCGCAAGATGAATGGAGGGGCCCGCACGCCGATCATCGCCCTCACCGCCAACGCCCTGCAGGGCGACCGCGAAGCCTGCCTGGACGCCGGCATGAACGACTACCTCGCCAAGCCCTTCAAGCGGGCCGACCTGCAGCGCGTCCTGCAGCGCTGGCTGGGTGGCGCGGCGGATTGCCCCCCCGACCTTCGGTGAGTGGGCAACAGTGCTAAAGTGCGGCAGGCTTGCGCCGCAAAGGGCCCGCAGCAACGGCGCAAGCGTCCTTGAACAAGTGAACGACTGTACTCTGTGACTTTCACTGCAACGCAACAGTCTATGACTAGTCTGCTGATTCGACGCCTGTGCGCGCGGCAGTGTGGACGAAATGCCAAGCCCTGCACGGGGACCATTGAGGAGCTCGCATGACCAAACAAAACGCCTATTCCCGGGAAGACCTGCTGCGCTGCAGTCGCGGTGAGCTGTTCGGCCCCGGTAATGCGCAACTGCCCGCCCCCAACATGTTGATGATCGATCGCATCGTCCATATCAGCGAAACCGGCGGTAAGTACGGCAAGGGCGAAATCGTCGCCGAGCTCGACATCAATCCGGACCTGTGGTTCTTCGCCTGCCATTTCGAAGGCGACCCGGTGATGCCGGGCTGCCTGGGCCTGGATGCCATGTGGCAACTGGTCGGCTTCTACCTCGGCTGGCAGGGCAACCCCGGCCGTGGCCGTGCCCTGGGTTCGGGCGAGGTGAAATTCTTCGGCCAGATCCTGCCCACCGCGAAAAAGATCACCTACAACATCCAGATCAAGCGCACCATCAGCCGCTCGCTGATCCTCGGCATCGCCGATGGCACCGTCAGCGTCGATGGCCGCGAGATCTACAGCGCCGAAGGCCTTCGCGTCGGCCTGTTCACTTCCACTGACAGTTTTTAAGGGTTATCCGCATGCGTCGTGTCGTGATCACTGGCCTGGGCATCGTTTCCTGCCTGGGCAATGACAAGGAAACCGTTTCCGCCAACCTGCGTGCAGGCCGGGCCGGCATCCGCCACAACCCGTCCTATGCCGAAATGGGCCTGCGCAGCCACGTTTCCGGTTCGGTCGACCTGAACCTCGAAGAGCTGATCGATCGCAAGATCTTCCGCTTCATGGGCGACGCCGCCGCCTACGCCTACCTGGCGATGGAACAGGCGATCAAGGACTCGGGCCTGCAGCCCGAGCAGATCTCCAACCCGCGCACCGGCCTGATCGCAGGCTCCGGCGGCGCCTCCACCGTCAACCAGATGGAAGCCATCGACACCCTGCGCGAGAAGGGCGTCAAGCGCATCGGCCCATACCGCGTCACCCGCACCATGGGCAGCACCGTATCCGCGTGCCTGGCCACCCCCTTCCAGATCAAGGGCGTGAACTTCTCCATCTCCTCCGCCTGCGCCACCAGCGCCCATTGCATCGGCCAGGCCATGGAGCAGATCCAGCTCGGCAAGCAGGACGTGGTCTTCGCCGGCGGTGGTGAAGAAGAACACTGGAGCCAGAGCTGCCTGTTCGACGCCATGGGCGCCCTCTCCACCCAGTACAACGACACCCCCGAGAAGGCCTCCCGCGCCTACGACGCCAAGCGTGACGGCTTCGTCATCGCCGGTGGCGGCGGCATGGTCGTGGTCGAGGAACTGGAGCACGCCCTCGCGCGCGGCGCCAAGATCTACGCGGAAATCGTCGGCTACGGCGCCACCTCCGATGGCTACGACATGGTCGCTCCGAGCGGCGAAGGCGCGATCCGCTGCATGCAGCAGGCGCTGTCCACCGTCGACACCCCGATCGACTACCTGAACACCCACGGCACCTCCACCCCGGTCGGCGACGTCGCCGAGATCCGTGGCGTGCGCGAAGTGTTCGGCGACAAGGCCCCGGCCATCAGCTCCACCAAGAGCCTGTCCGGCCACAGCCTGGGCGCCGCCGGCGTGCACGAGGCGATCTACTGCCTGCTGATGATGGAAGGCAACTTCATCGCCGGCTCCGCCAACATCGACGAGCTGGACCCGGAAGTGGCCGACCTGCCGATCCTGCGCGAGACCCGCGAGAACGCCAAGCTGGACACCATCATGTCCAACAGCTTCGGCTTCGGCGGCACCAACGCCACCCTGGTGCTCAAGCGCTTCTCGGCCTGACGCACCGCCGCAAGGCCAGCGCGACACCCACCATGCCCGTATCGATCGATACGGGCATGGTCGTTTCAGGCCCCGTGAAAATCCCCCGCCCCCGTTCCAGAGCCTCCGCAAGCCAGCGCAGCGGCGAAGTTCACGCGTATCCCACAGGGCTTCCTATACTTTTTCCGAGCCTCCCTGGTTCGAATCGCAGCCACCCCGGAGAAGTTACCCATGTTCCTGCGCCAGTTCCCCATCGCGCCACGCGCGGCTTTCGGCTTCGCCATCATCACCTTGCTGCTGGTGTTGACCGGCCTGTTCTCGCTCAACCGCATGTCGGTGATCAACGACGCCTCCACGGTGATCAGCCAGAGCTGGCTGCCCAGCGTACGCACCATCGCCCAGATCAACCTGTCCCTGACCGAGCTGCGCCAGGTCCAGCTCGGCCACGTGCTGGCCTCGGACACCTCGTCCAAGCAGTTCCTCGAACAGCGCATGCGCGAAATCATCGGCCAGCTCGGCAAGGCCGAAGACACCTACAAGGCCGGCATCGACCCGGGCCGCGACGAACAGCTCTTCGAGCGCTACCTGCAGGAGAAGAAAGGCTTCATCGCCGGCGTCGACAAGCTCCTCGCCCTCTCCAATGCCGGCGAAGTGGCCACCGCCACCGAACTGCTCCAGGGCCCGCTGCTGGACAACTACCGCACCACCCTCAAGGCCCTGACGGAGCTCTCCGACTACAACACCCAGGGTGCCGACGCGGCCAACGCCAAGGCCGACGCGGACTACGCCAGCGCCACCAACGCCGTCATCAGCGTGCTGGTGATCGCCGCGCTGGTCACCGTCGCCCTCGCCTGGGCACTCACCCGCAGCATCACCGTGCCGCTGGGCGAGGCCGTGCTGGTGGCCGGCGTGGTCGCCAGTGGTGACCTCACCGGGCGCATCGACACCGCCGGCAACGACGAGCCGGCGAAATTGCTCACCGCCCTGCAGCGCATGCAGCAACAGCTGCGCGGCACCATCCAGCAGATCGGCAACTCGGCCACCCAGCTGGCCTCCGCCGCCGAAGAGCTCAACGCGGTGACCGAGGAAGGCAACCGCTCCCTCACCCGCCAGCACGACGAGATCGAGATGGCCGCCACCGCCGTCAACGAAATGACCGCTGCGGTGGAAGAGGTCGCGCGCAACGCCAGCTCCACCTCCGACGCCTCGCGCGCCTCCGAGGAATCCGCCCAGTCCGGCCGCGACCGCGTGCAGCAGACGGTCCAGGCGATCCGCAGCATGAGCCAGGAAGTCGCCCACACCTCCACCCTGGTCGAGGGGCTGGCCGACCGCGCGCAAAGCATCAGCAAGGTGCTGGACGTGATCCGCGCCATCGCCGAGCAGACCAACCTGCTGGCGCTCAACGCCGCCATCGAGGCCGCCCGCGCCGGCGAGCAAGGCCGAGGCTTCGCCGTGGTCGCCGACGAGGTACGCGCCCTCGCCCACCGCACCCAGGAATCCACCCGCGAGATCGAACAGATGATCGGCAGCATCCAGAGCGGCACCGGTGAAGCCGTCGGCGCCATGAACCAGAACGACCAGCGCGCCCGGCAGATGCTGGAGATCGCCGAAGCCGCCGGCCGCGCCCTGGAGGAGATCACCGAGCAGGTCGGCCAGATCAACGAGCGCACCCTGGTCATCGCCAGCGCCGCCGAAGAACAGGCCCAGGTCGCCCGCGAAGTGGACCGCAACCTGGTGAACATCCGCGACATCTCGGTACAGACCGCCACCGGCGCCAACCAGACCGCCGCCGCCAGCCAGGAACTGTCGCGCCTGGCCGTCGAACTCAACGGCATGGTGGCGCGCTTCACCGTCTGATCGCGCTCGCGTGGCCCGTCGCCAGGGAGGCCCAGGGCAGGCTGCAAACGAAGAACCCCATCACCTCGCGGCGATGGGGTTCTTTCGTTTACACAGCCCCTTCATTCGAGCCTGGGAAACCACATCCCTGGGGCGCCTGCGACGATTCGACCGGGCACCCAGCCGGATGAACGCCTGCCGCAGGGTGGGTAGAGCGCAGCGAAACCCACCACGCCCACCCCCAATGCTCCCGGCAACCCGCTGGAGGCGAACCGACCGTTCCTCAGGCCGCCCGCACCGGGTCGACCCGCGTCCCCGCCTCGCGCGAGGCCACCAGCAGCGGGCGCTGCGAGCGGATGGCCCGCGGCTCGATGCGGCCCTCCACCGGCAGCTCGGCGAGCGGCCGGCGCCAGGCCAGGTAGACCGCCAGGCTCGCCAGCAGCGCCAGCGCCAGGTGAACGGCACTCGGTTCCGGCGTGGCCCAGGCCAGCAGCAACACACCCAGGCTCGATGCATCGCGACGCTGGCGGCGCCACTCCTCGCCGGCCTCCTCGCGCCCCTCCTCGGCCAGGCCGAACAGGCGCCGCGTGGCAGCGTGCAGGCCGCCCGCCGCCAACTGGTCACCGAGCAGCACCGCGTAGAGCAGTAACGCCCCGCCCAGGCCGAAGGCCGCCGCCAGCACCTGGCGCAGCGCCGGCCCCTCGACCCGCCACAGCTCGCCGCCCAGCGGCTGCCACAGCGCCAGCAGCGCCAGCGCCGCCAGGCTGCCCAGCAGCACCCGCGCGCTCTGGGCGGCGCCACGGCTCACCCGATACACCAGGCCCGCAGCGACGAGCAGCGCAGCATCGACGGCCAGCGCCCAGCCCAGCGGCAGCAACGGCTCGCCGTCGAGACGGGCCGGCGCCCAGGGAAGATTGGCCACGAAGGCGATGGAAAGGATGAACGCGGCGAGAAAGACCAGGTAGCTGATAACGCCGAAGGTGAAAGTCGCGGTACGTCCGAGTGTGCTGTTCATGATGCGGTCCTGCCGGGGGTCTGGAACTGCAGGGCTCTGCAGTCAGGGCCAGATTGCCCCGCGCCTGTATCTGCCCGATGGCAGCGACCGCTCAGTTTGTTTCAGTCTGGTATCCGTGGTCGGCACCTGGCAGCCAGTTGCGCAACAGACGATGCAGGCGCCCCTGGTCCAGCGGCTTGGTCAGCAGCGCCTTGATGCCCTGGGCCTGCACCTCGGCCTCCACCAGGCTGTCGCTGAAACCGGTGTAGAGCACGATGGGCAGGTCCGCCCGCGCCGCCAGCAGGCGCCGCGCCAGTTGCAGGCCGGTGAGGCGCGGCATGCTCTGGTCGAGGATGACCAGATCCCAGGCGTAGGCGTCGGCACACAGCTGCCGGCTGGCCTCCTCCGGGTCGCCGAACAGTTGCGCGGCGAGCCCCCAGTTGGCCAGCAACTCGCCCATGAACTCGCCGACCACGGGGTCGTCGTCCACCACTGCCACCCGCCCGCGCAGGGCTGAGCGTGGCGGCAGCGCCTCAGGGCAGGCCGTTACCTTGAGCGTGGCCTCTGCCGCCTGGTGATGGGCCGGGATCAGGATGCGGAACGTGGCGCCCTCACCCGGCGAGCTGTCCAGCTGGATGTGGCCGCCGTACTCGTGGACGATGCCGTGCACCATCGACAGGCCCATGCCGCTGCCCTGCCCGCTGGCCTTGGTGGAGAAGAACGGCTCGAAGATCTGCGTCCGCAGCGCCGCGTCGATGCCCGGCCCGCTGTCGCTGACGGTCAGGGCGACGAACTGCCCGTCGATACGCTGCTGGCACGAGGCGCAGACGCCGGCCTGCAAGCGCGCCGGCTCCAGCCCCACGCGCAGGCGACCGACCCCGCTCATGGCGTCGCGGGCGTTGATGCACAGGTTCATCAGCACCTGCTCCAGCTGCACCGGGTCGGCCAGCACCGGCGGCAGGTCGTGGGCCAGGCGCGTCTCCACCTCCACCGTGGCGGGCAGGGTGGAATCCACCAGGCGGATGAAGTTGCCCAGCAGCAGGTCCAGCGCCACCACCTGCGGGGTGCCACGGCTGCCCCGGCTGAAGGTGAGCATCTGCTGGATCAGGTCGCGGGCCTTCTCCGCCGAGCGCTGCACCCGAGTCAGGTACTTGCCCAGGCGCTCGTCATGCAGGGACTCGGCATGCTCCTGGGCCATCACCGTGTAGCCCAGCATGCTGGTCAGCAGGTTGTTGAAATCGTGGGCGATGCCGCCGGTGAGGTGCCCGATGGCCTCCATGCGCTGGGCCTGGCGTAGCTGCTGCTCCAAGCGCGCCTTCTCCTCTTCGGCCTGGCGCCGCTCGGTGATGTCGCGCAGGTAGCAGATGTAGCGCGGTCCCTCGTCCCCGCTCACCTGGGTCAGCGCCAGCTCGGCGGGGAACTCCTCGCCGCAAGCCCGCTGGGCGACCACTTCCATGCGCTTGCCGAGAAAATCGCCGGTACCGGTCTGGGCATAGCTCTCGAAGGCACGCTCGTACACCTCGTGGAAGCGCTCGGGAATGATCAGCTTCAGCAGCCACTGGCCCAGGGCGTCGTCGCGGGCGATGCCGAAGCAACGCTCGGCCGCCGGGTTGAACGCCAGGATGCGCCCGGCGCGGTCCATGCCGATGAAGCAGTCCAGCGCCGTGTCGGCGATGGCGCGGTGCTGCAGCTCGCTGGCGCGCAGGGCCTGCTCGGCCTCCTTGCGCTGGGTGATCTCGCGGCAGAACACCAGGATGCGGTCGACACCGGACAGGGTCACGCGCTTGAGCGAGATATCGTCCCAGTGCAGGCTGCCGTCGCGGTTGCGCCGGTGCCACTCGAAGCGTTGCGGCTCGCCGGCCGCCGCCCGCGCGAGGAAGCCGGCCGCCTGCCGGGCGGTATAGGGCTCGTAGCCGGCGCTGAAGGCGTCCATGTCCAGCCCGAGCATCTCCTCGTAGCTGTAGCCGACGGTCGAGCAGGCCCTCGGGTTGGCATCCACCAGCGCGCCGCTGTCGATGTCCAGCACCAGGATGGCGTCCTCGGAGCCGGCGAAGATCGCCCGGCAGCTCGCCTCGGCCTCCAGGCGCTCGATCTCCGCCGCCGCCCGCACCGAGAAGATGCGCAGCACCGACTCGGCCCGCTCGCGCTCCTTCATCGGCCCCATCCGCCCGGCGGCGATCAGCCCCAGCGGGCGCCCGTCACTGGCGAACAGCGGGTAGCCGGCGTAGCTGTCGACCCCATAGGCACGGAACACCGCGTCCCCGGGGTAGCACTCCAGCAGGTTGCTGCCGACGAAGTGGAAGGCCTTGCCCAGCACGTGGCTGCAGGCCGTGCCCTCCAGCGCGTAGGTGGAATTGGGGCGCAGCTTGCCGGAGTAGTACATGGCCAGGGTGGTGAGCTTGTGCGGGCCCTCGTCGCTGATGCGGCTGACGTAGGCGAAGTCGGCGTGCAGCGAACGCACCATGTAGCGGGCGATGGCCTCGAACACCTCGTTGCCGGTGGCCGCCGAGATGCCCAGGGCGACGTAGCGCAGCACCTCCTCCACGCTCTTGCGCGAACTGATGTCGGTGGAGATGCCGCAGACGGCGGTGACCCGGCCCTCGCCATCGAACAGCGGGAACTTGCTGGAGAGGTAGGTGCGCACCACGCCGTTGAACGGCAGCCGCTCCTCGAACTCCTGCTCGCGGCCCTGCTCCACCACCTGCAGGTCGTTGGCCCGCAGCACATCGGCCAGCTCCTTCGGGAAGTACTCGTGGTCGGTGTGGCCGATGACCTCCTCGGCGCGCACCCGGAACAGCTGCTCGAAGGCTCGGTTGACCAGGCGCAGGCGGCCTTCCAGGTCCTTCACGTAGATGACCGCGCTGCTGTTGTCGACGATCTGGCGCAGCTGGTGTTCGGCGGCGCCATCGAACAGCGGGCGGGGTGCCGTCTGGCTCATCGGAAGGCCTCCACGAGCCTGGGTGATGGCTGGAGTATAGAGAGCCGGCCCCCGCCTTTTGAGGGGGTACAACGCGGTTGAAACAATTGAAACAAAGGCGGCTAACCGGTATCCCGGCGTCCTGAAGCTGCGGGGAACACCGGAGCTTCGCGAGCAGAGCTCGCTCCTACGGGGAACTCGACGAGGGGGGCCGGGCGATCAGCCCGGCACGAACATGTAGCCCACCCCGCGCAGGGTACGGATCACCTGGGGCTTGTCGGGGTCGGTCTCCAGCTTGCGGCGCAACCGGGCGATGCGGATGTCGATGGAGCGGTCGAAGGGGTTCCAGTCGCGGTTCTGCGTGAGGTTGAGCAACTGGTCGCGGGACAGGGGCCGGTTGGGGCGCTGGGCGAAGGCCTGGAGCAGGTCGAACTCCATGGCGGTGAGGGGGATTTCCGCGCCGCTGGCATCGAACAGCTGGTGGCGGTCCAGGTCCAGGCGGCAGGCCCCCAGTTGCAGGCAGTTGCCGGCCTCGGCGGGTGCCTCCACGGCCACGGCGCTGGGCACGCGCTGGTAGCGACGCAGCACCGTCTTGACCCGCGCCAGCAGCTCGCGCGGGTCGAAGGGCTTGGCCACGTAGTCATCCGCGCCCACCTCCAGGCCGATGGTGCGATCCACCGGGCTGCCGGCGCCGGAGACCATGATCACCGGCAGGTCGTGGTGCTCGCGCAGGTAGCGGGCCAGGCTGAGGCCGTCCTCGCCCGGCAGGCCGACGTCCAGCAGCACCAGGTCCGGCAGGCCGGCGGCCAGGGCGGCGCGCATGCCGGTGCTGTCGCAGGCGGGCTCCACCTGGTAGCCATGGCCGCCCAGGTAGTCCTGCAGCAACTCGCGTACCTCGGAATCGTCGTCCACCACCAGAATCTTGACCTGCCCGGCCATGGGTCCCTCGCTCATCGTCAATGCGAACGCGGGGAATATAGCGCGGCGCCGCTGCGGCGAGCAGCCCTGCTGGACCACTAAAAACATGTAGCCCGGCTGCGCTTAGTGGGCCCCCGCGTTCGCGGGGATGACGGTGCAGTCGAATCCCCCCGCACACCCCGTCACCCTCGCGCACGCGGGGGTCCACTGGAAGGACACGTGGCCGGCTGCGTTCAGTGGGTCCCTGCGTTCGCTGGGATGACGGTGCAGTCGAATACCCCCGCACACCCCGTCACCCTCGCGAACGCGGGGGTCCACTGGAAGGCACGTGGCCGGCTGCGCTTAGTGGGTCCCCGCGTTCGCGGGGATGACGGTGCAGTCGAATACCCCCGCACACCCCGTCACCCTCGCGAACGCGGGGGTCCACCGGAAGGACACGTGGCCGGCTGCGCTTAGTGGGTCCCCGCGTTCGCGGGGGTGACGGTGCAGTCGAATCCCCCCGCACACCCCGTCACCCTCGCGCACGCGGGGGTCCACCGGAAGGACACGTAGCCGGCTGCGCTTTGTGGGTCCCCGCGTTCGCGGGGATGACGGTGCAGTCGAATACCCCCGCACACCCCGTCACCCTCGCGCACGCGGGGGTCCACTGGAAGGACACGTGGCCGGCTGCGCTTAGTGGGTCCCTGCGTTCGCGGGGACGACGGTGCAGTCGAATACCCCGCACACCCCGTCACCCTCGCGCACGCGGGGGTCCACTCGAACAGCCCTCAGCGCGATGCCTTGCGCCTCAACGCGGCGGGGTTGAAGGCGGCGTCGCCCGGGGACGGCTGGCTGAAGTCCACGGTGCCCGCCTCTTCGTTGTCCAGCCACTGCACGCCGTAGCGACGTGCCTGCAGGTCGTGGAAGGTGTCCAGCGCGGTCCACACGGTGGGCAGCTCGTAGAAGTTCTTCAGGTAGGCCAGGGACACGCGCCACAGGTCGCCGCGGCCGTCGTACTGGTCCACCACGGCGGCGCCCCAGCTGTCCTCGTCGAGGTACAGGGTGCGCTTGGAGTAGATGTGCCGCGCGCCGGCCTTGAGCTTGCCTTCCACCACCCAGACGCGGTGCAGCTCGTAGCGGGTGTATTTCGGGTTCACGTGGCCGGGCAGCAGCAGGTCCTTGTACTTCACTTCCGGGCTGGTGAGCTTGTAGTTGTTGTAGGGGATGTAGATCTCCTTCTTGCCCACCAGGGTCCAGTCGTAGCGGTCCGGCGCGCCGTTGTACATGTCGGTGTCATCGGCGGTGCGCAGGCCGTCGGTGGACTCGATGGGCGTGTCGTAGGCCAGGGTCGGCGCGCGGCGCACGCGGCGCTGGCCAGGGTTGTAGCCCCAGGCCTGGCGGGGCTCCTTGACCTGGTCGAGCATCTCCTGCACCAGCGCGCCGTTGCCGGCCAGGCGTGCCGGGGCGGTGGTGAAGGTCATGTAGTAGAACAGCGTGTTCTGCAGGTCGGCATAGCTGCCCTTGGGGTCGTAGAAGCGGAACAGCGCCTCGTCCTCGGAGGTGACCAGGGAATAGGCGCCGTTGCGCTGCACCCCCGCCTCCGCCGAGCGCCGCACGATGTAGGTGCCGCGATAACGGGTGATGTGGTTCCAGATCGCCTCCAGGCCGTTCTGTGGGATGGGGAACGGGATGCCGCCGTAGGCGTCGGCGAACCCGTTGCCGCCGTTTAGCAGCTTGCCGGTGGTGGCGTTCTTCAGGGTGTTGTCGTAGACCCACTGCGGCGCCGAGCCGGAGCGCCGGGTCGGGTAGACCGGCATCTGGAAGCTGTCCGGGTAGGCGTTGAACAGGGCGATCTCGCCGTCGGTGAGGTTGGCCTTGTACTGCTCGAGGTTGGCCTTGGTGATGGTGAACAGCGGCCGGTCGGCGGCGAAGGGGTCGATGTGGTGCTGGCCCGAGCCCTTGTAGCCCGCAGGCGCCTGGGTGATGCCGCCGGTCCATTCCGGGATGGTGCCGGCGGCGTTGCCGGCGCGCTCCGCGCCCAGCGGGGTGAGGGTCGACTTGAGCGTGGCGGCCTGCTCGGCCGAGACCGCCGCCAGGGCGTCGGTGGCGCTGCCGGCGAGCACGATGGCGGCCAGCAGCAACGAGTATTTCTTCAACATGGGGTGCATCTCCCTGTCTTGTACGGCCCGGCGTTCTGCCGCCGGGCGCTCGGCATCAGAACGAGTACTTGGCGGTGAGCGAGACGTTGTCGCGGTCGCGGGTGCTGTTGTTGCGCCCGGCGCCGTAGTACTCGGTGTACTGCAGGCCCACCTCGAAGCTGTTCAGGTAGGTGGCGTCGATCCCCAGGGTGTGCGCCTTGCGGCCTTCGATGAAGTTGCCGGTGCGATCCGAATTGCCCTGGAAGTCGTGCTGGAAGACGGCGTATGGCGACAGCTTCACCCCGGCGTAGACGTCGTTCCAGCTGCCGGAAACCAGCAGCGTGTAGCCGTAGCTGTCGCGGCTGATCTGGTCGCTGTCGGTGGTGCGGTCGTCCTCGTAGGCCTTGTCGGTGGTGCTGGAGAACTTGCGCACCGAGCCGTCGAAGGCGGTGTACTTCAGGCTGCTGCCACGGATGTGCTGCGAGGCCACCTCGGCGACACCGATCACCGAATCGAAGCTCAGGGCCGGGCCGAAGTTGTAGATGGTGGACAGGGAGATGTTGTAGGTCTCGGCCCGCTCGTAGTTGTCGAAGATCGAACTGCGGCAGAGCTGCTTGCCGGAGACGGCGGCGCAGGCGGCATCGTTGGCGACCCCGGAATTGACCAGGTCGGACCCATTGATGCCCTGGAGCAGCAGATCGCTGAGCAGGTCATCGGTGGCGGAGATGGCGATGGGCGCGTTGGGACGGTAGGAGAGTTCGCCGGAGACGGATGCATCCCCCACCGTGGTGTTGAAGCTGAAGCCGTACATGCGGATGTCTTCGACATAGCGGCGACGGGCCTGGGCGTTGCTCGCCAGGTCGAAGGTCGCCAGCGCGCCGGCGTACTCGGGCGGCAGGCTGTTGCCCGCCAGTGCACCGCCCAGGGCGGCCAGGTCGACGCCCTGGTAGCCGTCCAGGTCGATGGCGATCTGCGGTTCCTTGGCGTGGTAGTTGACGAAGTAGAAGCCGAACTCGGTGGAGTTCAGTTCCTCGGCGATGTAGCGGAAGGCCACACCGAACTGGCCACTGTCGTCCGCCTGCAGGTCCTTGCCGATATTGGCCACCTTGAACACACCGGTATCGCCATTGAGGTAGGCATTCGGCCCATTGGCGCCGTTGCCCAGCAGCCCGAAGCCGGCGAATACGTCATACAGCGGCATCAGCGGCGCCAGGTCCGTCGAGGTCGTATACGCCGTATGCCCCCCATCGGCGAACAGGTCGGTCTCGGAGAAGTAGGTGCCCACCGGGTCCAGGCGGGTCTCCTTCCACTTCCACTGGTAGAAGGCTTCCATGGACAGGTTGTCGGTCAGGCCCAGGTTGAAGCTCAGCGCCTCCATGGGCACCAGCACCTCCTTGAGTTCGGAGCCGGGCAGGTGGAACTTGGCGGCGTCCACCGGGTTCACCGTGTTGACCCCGCCGCGGTAGAACACGCCCTCGCCCCAGTTGATCACCTGGCGGCCCACCTTGGCGCCGAGGGGCATGGCGCCCACATCCCAGCTGCCGTAGAGGTAGGCGTCGAGGATCTCGCCCTTGCGCCCGGCGATGTGACGGGTGTCCTGGGTGAAATGGTCGTCATCCGGGAAGGACTGGCTGGGCCGCTCCACGCCACCGGTGGTGCCGTAGTAGTCGTTGCGCTTGTCCATGATCTGGGTGTCGTAGTACGCCGTGCCACGGACGAAGGCGCCGTAGTTGTCGTACTTCAACGAGAGGTCGGAAGTGGCCTTGTACACCTCCGATACCAGGCCGGTATCGAAGTTGCGGTTGCCGTCATCGGCGTTGATGTCGCTGATGTTGTCCGCGTCGCGCCCTTGCACCCGCCACATGGCGCCGTAGGACAGCGTGGTGTCGATGGAACCGCTGAGCTGGTTGTCCAGCAGGCTGAACTCGACGGCCTGCGCGGAGCCGGCGATCAGCAGCGGCAACAGCCCGAAAGCTGCCCCCGCCTGCAGGGGCCTGCACCCGATCGCGGATAAGCGGATATGCCTCTTCATAGCAAACGTACCTCCCTTGACGGCCAAGATTTCTGGGCTGGATCTATGTCCGGCCCTTTTGTTGTTTTCTCTCGGCTGCGGAGCGGCGTCCGGGCGGTTCAGGCAGGCCTCGGCGACGCTCTCGCAGGTATCCATCTTCGTCGCGGGATGCACGCCGGCGACGGTCACGCTGTTGTTCTTGTAATGAGCGGGAATCGTTAGTTGGTACGATAGTGCAGGCAAGGTAACAAAGTGTGTACGGACTGCCAACCGTCCATTTCGGCTAAAAACGGTAATTTTTTAAGAAAGAACTCACCGTAAACCACCACGAAACACCATCACGGCGGGTTATATCCGGCCAGAAACGCAAAGACCCGGCACAAGGCCGGGTCTCATTCGCCGCGAAGATCGATCAGCGCACGTCGAAGCGCTTCTCGGCCAGCAGGCGGTCGCCCTGGAACACCAGGAAGCGCCACTCGCCGGGGACCACTTCGTGGGTCTCGGTAAACTCGTAGGCCATCACGTCCTGGGGCGCGCCGGGTGCCATCTTCTGGATCACCTCGAACTTGTCGTGGCGCACGCCGTCGGGGGTGGTCACGCCCGGGGTGAGGTACAGCAGGGTCAGCGGGGTGTCGTTCTCGTGCTTGCCCACCAGCTTGTAGCGCATGCCGAACTTGGTGCCGAGCTTCGCCGGAACCTGGTCGGTGGGCAGGATGTTCTGGGTGCTGCTGGTGAGCACGCGCTCACCGGGCTGGTAGTCCTGGTAGCGGCTTTCGAAGACGCCGAACTCGATCGGCCCTTCGACACGCACGTCGGCCATCGCCACGCCGGATGCCAGGCCGAGGGCGATCAGTGCACTCAGTCGGGTTGCTTTCATGTCTCGCTCCTTGGTTGGGATGGCGCGAGGCTATGACACCTTCATGACCAACTGATGACAGGTTGAGACCCGGCTGCAAAGCTGACCGGTGCGTGGGGTGGATGACGCTCCTTTCATCCACCGGCGGAGTAGCCTGGGGCGCGCAGATGCGCCTGCAGACGCGGTGCCGGGGCAGCCCTGCGGGCTGCTTGGCGACTGAAGTCGCCCCTACGAATGTGCCGCCTGAAAATTCCTACGCGACGACCGCATTGCCGGCCTACAAGGGGCTTGGCTAGGGTTCCCGCCGTTGTACCCCTCGGGGCACAACCGGGTGTGGAAGCCCGCTACATAGCCAATCAATCGCCATAGCGACATGCAACACGTCGGCAGTCTATGGCGGACTGTGCGAGCGGGCTTCGGCCCGGCCCGGTTTTGATTGGCCCGGTACTTCCACACTCGCACGGTCCGCCACCCTTCAAGGATTCGGTGGCGGCTCCCCAGCCCTATGGACGGAGCATTGCCATGTCCCTTCCCCAGATCACGCCGCGCCACTTCCTGCGCTACCGCCGCCAGTTGCGCGCCTTCCTCATCGGCCACGAGGCCTGGTTCTCCACCCGCGACCTGCGCCGCCTGCTCAACACCGATATCCACGAGCGCCTGCTCGCCAACCTCTGCGACGACCAGCGCAAGCGCGTGCACCTGCGCACCGCCAATGGCGGCTTCGAAGAGGAAACCGTGGTGAGCGAATCCGGCCTGCACGCCCTGCTCTTCACCTACTGCTACCACCCGGAGAATCGCAACCTGCGGCGCTGGGTCACCCAGGCCGTGCTCCCGGAATTGTGGATGTACCGCACCCCGGGCTGAAGCCCGGGCTACACACCGTTGCAGGTTGGGTGCACCCGGCAGCAACCCATGCGGGAGCTGGTCGATGCGTAGGGTGGATGGCGCTCTTTTCATCCACCAGCGTTGCTCCCCGGGGACGCCGATCGGTGGAGGTGAAAAGCGACCTCCACCCTACTCCGCTCCCGGCACCGAGCCGTTGCAGGCCGGGTTGAACCCGGCATTACGGCGCGGCGACCTGCTCCAGGTGCTTGGGGTTGCGTGGCAGCACGGCGAGGAAGTTGTCCTGCGCCACGCGCTTGGCCACGCCCTCGGGCAGGGCGTCGAGGAAGGGGTCGTAGGCGCGCAGGTAGTCGCCCAGGCCTTCGAAGCGCCCCACCACATCGGAGCCGAGCATGAAGCGCTCGGGGTACTTCTCCACCAGCTTCAGCCACTCCGGGTCGGGCGTGCCGTTCTTGTCCACGAGGTAGGGCTGGAGCACGGTCCAGGAGAGGTCGACGTAAAGGTTGGGGTAGTCGCCGAGCATGCGCTTCAAGGTGGGCAGGAGGAAGTCGAGCTTCTTCTGGTGGCGATGGATTTCCATGCTGGTGCCGGCATGGGCCCAGATGAAGCGTACGTGCGGGTGGTTGCGCAGGGGTTCTTCGATCTCCGCCAGGTACAGCGGGTTGCGCTCGCGCTTGGAGGTGATGTTGGAGTGCAGCATCACCGGCAGGTCGTACTCGGCGGCGAGGTGGTAGATGCGCGACATGGCTTCGTTGTTGGCGCGCGGGGTGTCGCCGTCGATCAGCGCGGTGAGGTCGTCGTGGCGGGTGAAGACCTCGCCAATGCCCTGCCACAGCCCCGGGTCCAGCTCCAGCATGCGGCGGATGTGCGCGTCGGAGTTCTTGTCGTTGGGGTTGAACCCGCTGAGGAAGGGATGGAAGCGATGGCGCTGGTCCTCCGGCAGCTTCTTCACGGCGGTGGCCACCAGCGTATCGGTGGCGGTGTACCAGTAGGCATCGGCATCGTCGCCAGCGTAGTAGCGCGGGCGCTTGGGTTCGTCCTCGTGCCACTTCTTGGCCACCGGGATGCCGGAGATCATCACGTGGTCGATGGCCCCCGCATCCATGGCCTTCAGCAGCCCCTGCATGCCTTCGCTTTCCTGGAAGAAGTCCACGTAGTGCAGGTGCGAATCGCTGTAGCGGTAGTCCCGCGCCTGGGCGGCGCAGGCACTGAGGGCGAGGATGGCGGCGAGGCAATGGCGGGCGATGGGCAAGGGGCGTCCTCCTGACGGTCGTGGCAAGGGTAGACCGGCACCACGCCCGGCGGGTTCACCTGGATGCTCTGATGGCCTACTGCGACTATGCTGCAGCAGGCTCGACCAAAAGAATTCCACCATGCCGCGCTGCGCCCTTCTCCTGCTGTGTTTCGTCACGTTCGCCTGCCCCGCCGGCGAGCGCCTGGTCTATCCCCTGCATTCCAATGGCGAGGACCCGGAAGCCTATGTGGTCGAGCTGTTGCGGCTGGCCCTGGCCCACAGCGGCGGCGACTACCAGTTGGAGCCCTCCCTGGAACCCATGCCGCAGTCCCGCGCGCAGCTGTCCCTGGAGCGCAACGACGGCCGCGTGCAACTGATGTGGACCATGACCACCCGCGAACGCGAAGCCGACCTGCTGCCGATCCGCATCCCCATCTACAAGGGCCTGATCAGCTGGCGCGTGTTCCTGGTGCGCGCCGACCAGCGCGACCTGCTCGCCGATGTCACCCGCCGCGAACAGCTCGAAGCCCTGCGCATGGGCCAGCGCCATGACTGGCCCGACACCGACATCCTGCGCGCCAACGGCTTCACCGTGGTGACCACGCCGGGCTACGAGAACCTGTTCCGCATGCTCGAGGCCGGCCGCTTCGAGCTGTTCCCCCGCGAAGTGGTGGTGGCCTGGGACGAACAGCGCCGCGCCGAGGCCAACGGCCTGCACCTGGCCGTGGACGATCACCTGGTGCTGCACTACCCCACCGCCTTCTACTTCTTCACCTCGCGCCAGCGCCCCGAACTGGCCGCCGCCATCCAGCGCGGCCTGGAGGCGGCCATCGCCGACGGCGGCTTCGAGCGCCTGTTCCAGCGCTACCACGGCGAGACGCTGCGCCGTGCGCGCATGGAAAGGCGCCGGCTGATCGAGCTGGCGAACCCCGACCTGCCAGAGGGCACCCCCATCGAGCGCGATGAGCTCTGGTACCACCCGGCTGCACCCAAGTAGCGCCTGGGCGCCCCGCCCGACCCGTGCCGGTGCAGCCCGGGTGCCCCGTCGCCCGGCAAATCCCGGCCGTGCCGTAATGGCACTTCGCTTGCAGCATGTCCCGCAGACCAAGAGAGAGGGATATCGCCATGCTGCAGCTTCTGCGCCCCGCGCGCCGCGCCCCGGACGAAGGCGCGCTCGACGCGCTGTTCACCGCCCACGACCTGACCACCCGCCTGCCCACCGGCACGCCGCTGATGGCCCGCCTCAACAGCTTCGTCGACGGCCTGCAACAGCGCATCCGCACCAGCCTCGGCGCCGCCGTCGGCATCGCCGCCCACGCCCCGGAGCTGGCGCGCATCGCCGCCGCCAACCAGCAGAGCGGGCAACTGCTGGCGCAGTCATCCGAGCTGATCGCCAGCGCCAGCGAAGAGGTCACCACCACCCTCGACGCCGAACTGGTGCCGGGCGCTGCCGAGGTGGCGAAGCTCTCGGGCGATGTCTCCAGCACCCTGCGCCAGTGCCAGCGCAACGGCCAGGACGTGCTGCGCCAGGTGGATGCCATCGGCGCCAGCGAACAGCAACTGGGCAGCGTGATCGGCAACCTCACCGGCCAGCTGGAGGAAGTCAGCAAGGTGATAGGCGTCATCGCCAGCATCTCCCAGCAGACCAACCTGCTGGCGCTCAACGCGGCCATCGAGGCCGCCCGCGCCGGCAGCCACGGCCGTGGCTTCGCCGTGGTCGCCGAGGAGGTGCGGCGCCTGGCCGGGCACACCACCGACGCCACCACCCAGGTCAGCGGCATCATCGAACGCTTCCGCGATGGCATGGCGCAGCTGGCCGAAGCCGGTGAGCGCATGCACCAGGCCGTGGCCGAAGGGCACCAGGGCATGCTGCAGGTGGGCGCCGGCCTGGACAGCACCCGCGCGGCCATGGACAAGCTGGACGGCCGCGTCGGCCAGATCGCCTCGGGCACCGAGCAGATCGGCCAGGCCGTGCGCTCGATCAACGGCGACGTGCAGAACATCGCCCAGGTGGCCGCCGAGCTGCTGGGCAAGGCCGGCCAGGTGCTGCGCCACAGCCAGGCCGTGCGTGAGGACGGCGACCGCCTGCTGCAGGGCCTCGGCGACTTCCGCCTGGAGATGCACCGCGACATCCAGCGCAGCATCGAGCGCCTGGCGTGCGAGCCGGCGCTGCTGGGCGACTTCGCACAGGCCGAGGGGCTGCTGGCCGATACGCTCAGGCGCGATGCGCGCATCGAGCTGTTCTACCTGGTGGATCGCACCGGCATCCAGCTCTCGGAAAACGTCTTCGCCCTCGACGTGCCGCACCAGGGCGACTCCTGCAAGGGGCGCAACTGGGCCCAGCGCCCCTGGTTCCGCGCGGTCGCCGATGGCCTCGCCAGTCACATCACGCCGGTGTACCGTTCGTCAGCCACCGACGACTTCTGCTTCACCGTCTCGGTGCCGGTTTTCGGACCCCGTGGCGAACTGCAACGCGTGCTTGGCGCCGATGTACGCCTCAGCGCGCTGCTCTGAACGGTCACGGGAACACTCAGGCGGTGGGCGGCCGCTAAGCGAACAGGACCGCCTACCCACACCACGCAGAGGACTGCCAATGACCATCACCGTCACCACCGAATCCGCGAACGGCTATCGCCACAGCATCAAGGTCGGCGAGGAGCACGAGCTGTTCACCGACCTGCCCAAGGCCCTGGGCGGCGAAGGCAGCGCGCCGGAGCCGCACGACTACTTCGACGTCGCCCTGGGTGCCTGCAAGGCCCTCACCGTGACCCTCTACGCCCGCAGCCACGACATCCCGCTGACCGGCATCGGTGTCGAAGTCGTCCATGACAGCAGCAAGGAAAAGGAAGGCCTGTACGGCATGAGCGTGAAGCTCACCCTGCGCGGCGCCCTCACCGACGACCAGCGCGCCACCCTGTTGCGCATCGCCGACAAGTGCCCGCTGCACAAGCTGATGACCACCACCGAGGTGAAGATCGAGACCCGCCTGGCCGAAGGCGACTTCAGCCAGTAACCCGCCCCTCTGGGCTTCCCGCGCGGACGCGCTATGCTTGCGCACCCACCGCGCCGGAAGCCCAGCATGAACGACATCCTCACCCTCCGCCCTCGCGCCGAAGAAGTCGCCGGGCTGCCCATCCTCCGTCCGTTGCCAGCGGCCCAGTGCCGCAGCGTCGGCCCCTTCGTGTTCTTCGACCACATGCTCGCCAGCGCCTACCCGCCCGGCCAGGGCATGGACGTGCGCCAGCACCCGCACATCGGCCTCTCCACCCTCACCTACCTGTTCGAGGGCGAGCTGCAGCACAAGGACAGCCTCGGCTCGGACCAGCGCGTGCAGCCCGGCGATGTCAGCTGGATGACCGCCGGTGCCGGTGTCGCCCACGTCGAGCGCACCCCGGCGGAGCTCGTGGCCCGCGGCTCGCGCATCCACGGCCTGCAGGTGTGGCTGGCGTTGCCCCGCGAGGAAGAGGAGCGCGCGCCCAGCTACAGCCACCACAGCGCCGCCAGCCTGCCGCAGCAGGACGCCCTCGGCGTGCGCATCCGCCTGGTCGCCGGCAGCGGCTTCTGCCTGGAGTCCCCGGTGCCGGTGCTCTCCCCGACGCTCTACGCCGATGTGCACATGGAGGCCGGCGCCACCCTGCTGGTGCCCACCGAGCACCCACAGCGCGCGCTCTACCTGCTGGACGGCGAGGTGCTGCTGGACGACCAGCCGCTGGCCATCAACACCCTCACCGTGCTGCCCGAAGGCGTGCAGTTCAGCCTGGCCGCCTGTGGCAGCGCGCACCTGGTGATCATCGGCGGCGCGCCGCTGGACGGCCCGCGGCGGATGAACTGGAACTTCGTGTCCAGCGACCCGCAGCGCATCGACGCGGCACGCGCCCGCTGGGCCGCTGGCGACTGGCCGCACGTGCCCGGCGAGACCACGCGCATCGAACTGCCGCGCTAGCCGCGCAGGCGGCTTGCGTAGACGCCCGGCGTGCAGCCGTAGTGGCGCTGGAACAGGGCGATGAAGGCCGAGAGGGAGTCATAGCCCAGCTCGCTGGCCAGGGCGGTGACGCTCATGCCGTCGGCCAGCAGGGGCAGCGCCACGAGCAGGCGCAGGCGCTGCCGCCACTCGCGGAACGACAGCTGCGTCTCGGCCTGGAACAGCCGCACCAAGGTGCGCCGCGAAGCGCCCACCTGCCCCGCCCACGCCTCGATGCCACGGTTGTCCGCCGGGTCCGCCTGCAAGGCGTCGGTGATCCGCCGCAGCCGCGCATCGCGCGGTAACGGCAGGCTGAAGGGTGCCTCCTCCAGGTTGCGCACCTCATCCACCAGCACCCGCAGCAGTCGCGCTTCGGCCCCCTGCTCCGGGTAGTCACGGGGGAAGCCCGAGGCGCGCTCCATCAGTTCGCGCAGCAGGGGCGTCACCTGCAGGACGGCGCACTCGCGCTGATAGCCGTCCAGCACCGAGGCGTCCAGGTACAGGCTGCGGAACTCGATGGCCCGCTCGCTGTAGGCGGTGTGGCGGACCCCGGCAGGGATCCACAGCGCGCACTGCGGTGGCAGCAGGTAGCTGTGCCCTTCGGTGAGCACCTGCATCACCCCGGCGCGGGCATAGGTGAACTGCACCCAGTCGTGGCTGTGCATCTCGATGGGGTGGCCCGCCGGGATATCGAACATGCGCAGGTAGACCGGGCGCGGCAGGCGCGGGTAGTCGGGAATCGGGGGAACGGCGGGCGGCGTTTGTCTCGCTGGCGACATTGACTGTCCCTTTTGCTCAAGTGAGCAGGAAAATGCCGATGGTAGCCTGCGCCACGCCCATCCGTGCACTGCCCAGGAGCCTTTCATGAGCACCCATTGCCCCATCGCCCGACTCACCGTCCCGGCCATCCGCCAGCGCAAGGGCGCCGGCAGCCTGGTGGCGCTGACCGCCTACAGCACGCCGATGGCGCGCTGGGTGGACGCCCAGGCGGACCTGATCATCGTCGGCGACTCCGTCGGCATGGTGCTCTATGGCATGCCCAGCACGCTGGGCGTGACCCTGGAGATGATGATCGCCCACGGCCAGGCGGTGATGCGCGGTTCCAGCCGCGCCTGCGTGGCGGTGGACCTGCCCTTCGGCAGCTACCAGGCCAGCCCCGAGCAGGCCTTTCTCAACGCTGCGCGGCTGCTGCGCGAAACCGGCGCGGCGGCGGTGAAGCTCGAAGGCGGCGAGGAGCTGGCCGCCACGGTGGCATTCCTGGTGAACCGGGGCGTGCCGGTGCTGGCCCATGTCGGGCTGATGCCGCAGCAGGTCAATGCCATGGGTGGCTTCAAGGCCCAGGGGCTGGACGCCGCCGGTGCCGAGCGGATACGCCGCGACGCCCTGGCGATGCAGGCGGCCGGCGCCTTCGCGGTGGTCGTCGAGGGCACCGCCGAGCCGTTGGCGCGGCAGCTGACCGAGGAGCTGGCGATCCCCACCATCGGCATCGGCGCGTCCCCCGCCTGCGACGGCCAGGTGCTGGTGAGCGAGGACGTGCTGGGCCTGTTCGGCGACTACCAGCCGCGCTTCGTCAAACGCTACGCGGAGCTGGCGCCGCAGATCGAACGGGCGCTGGCGGCCTATGCCGGGGATGTGCGTGCGGGGCGGTTCCCGGAGCCGGGGCATTGCTTTGGCGTGAAAGCTGTTTCGGGGTGAAGCGTCGGTGGGCTGAAGCGGAGCGCCGCCCGGCCCACCCTGCGGCCCCCAGGCGGCTACTCCACCTGCCCTTCCGCCCAGCGCTCCTTCACTTCCAGGACGGCCGGCATCTGGCTGATGAACAGTTCCACCAGGTTCGGATCGAAGTGCCTGCCGCTCTGCTCGCGCAGCAGCGCGATGGCGTCCTCCACCGACCAGGCCCGCTTGTAGGGGCGTTCGCTGGTGAGGGCATCGAAGACGTCGGCGATGGCGACGATGCGCCCTTCGATGGCGATGTCCTCGCCCCGGAGGCCATTGGGGTAGCCGCTGCCGTCCCATTTCTCGTGGTGGGTCAGGGCGATGATGCGGGCCATGCGCAGCAGCCCGCTGGGGTGCTCGCCGATGATCTCGGCGCCGATGCGCACGTGCTCGCGCATCACCAGCCACTCCTCGTCATCCAGCTTGCCGGGCTTGCGCAGTACGGCATCGGGGATGCCGATCTTGCCCACGTCGTGCATGGGCGCGGCGTTGAGCAGGTCTTCGCAGGCCGACTCGCTCCACCCCAGGGCGCGGGCGAGGATGCGGGCGTAGTGGCTCATGCGGATGACGTGCAGGCCGGTCTCGTTGTCCTTGTACTCGGCGGCCAGGCCCAGGCGCTGGACGATCTGCAGGCGCGTCTGCTTGAGTTCGTCGAGGCGCACCAGGGACAGGTGCGTACGCACCCGGGCCTTGACGATGGGCGGGCTCACCGGCTTGGTGATGTAGTCCACCGCACCGACCTCGAAGCCCCGCGCCTCGTCCTCGACGTCGGCCAGGGCGGTGACGAAGATCACCGGGATGGCGCTGGTCGCCGGGTCGGCCTTGAGCCGCGCGCAGACCTCGTGGCCGGTCATGCCCGGCATCATCACGTCCAGCAGCACCAGGTCCGGCGACTCGCGCTGGGCCAGCTCCAGGGCCTTGGCCCCGTCCTTGGCGAACAGCAGGCGGTAGTCGTCCTGGAGGATGTGCCGCAGCACCTGGAGGTTGGTGGGCTCGTCGTCCACCAGCAGCAGGCAGAGGCGGTTGTCCGGGGGGGTAGCGGTCATGCGGAAATCTCTCCCGTTTCGAGCCAGGCCAGCAGGTCGTGGAGGTGCCGCAGCGCCTGGTCGAAGTCGAAATCATCCATGGCGCCCTGCAGGTCCTGCAAGCGCGAATGCCCGGGCCGGCCTTCCAGGCCCTGGCGCAGGGTCTCCAGCGCGGCGTCGTCGAGCCCGCCACGGGTGAGTTCCTGGGCCAGGGCACGGCCGGCCTGGATCAGGGGGGTGAGGTCCACCGGGCCCGAGGCGGCCGGCACCGCGGCGCTGCCGGGGAACAGCGGCAGCGCGTCGCGTACCGTGTCCAGCACCCGCTCCAGGGTGTGCAGCAGCGGCTCCAGCTCGGCCACCTTGCCGGACAGCCCGCAACGCTCCAGGTCACCGGCGCAGCTGGCCATCTGGGCCAGGCCGAGGTTGGCGGCGGCGCCGCGCAGGCGGTGGGCGATGGCCGCCACATCCGCCAGGGCCTGGCGTTCCAGCGCCGCGCGCAGCTGGGCGAGCAGGTCGTCCTGCTCCTTGAGGAAACGGGCGATGGCGGCGGCCATCTGCACCGGGCCGCCCCAGAGGTCCTTGCCGCGGTTCCAGTCGAACAGCGCGGCCACCTCGCGTTCCAGGGGCACGGTGTCGATGACGACGGCCTGTCGGCCCTCCAGCAGGCGGGCCATCTCGGCCACCAGTTCAGGGACGTCCAGGGGTTTGCTGGCGAAGCCGTTCATGCCGGCATCGAGGGCGTTCTGCCGATCACGGTCGAGCACGCTGGCGGTCAGGGCGATGATGGGCACCGGCGGGCGCCCTTCGCGGCGTTCGAAGCCACGGATCAGGCTGGTGGCTTCCAGGCCGTCCATGCCGGGCATCTGCACGTCCATCAGCACCAGGTCGAAGGTTTGCGCGGCAAAGGCCTCGACAGCCGCGCGGCCGTCGCTGACTCCACTCACTTCGTGGCCGAGGCGCTTGAGGTTGATCTCCAGCAGTTCGAGGTTCTGCGCCACGTCGTCGGCGGCGAGGATGCGCAGGCGCGGCAGCTGCGGGATCGCCACCGGGCGCTGCTCGCCCTGGCGCACCTGGGCGCCACGGCCGAGGGGGACCTCGACTGTGAATACGCTGCCCTCGCCTTCGCGGCTCTGCACGCGGATGTGCCCGCCCATGAGCTCCACCAGCTGCCGGGAGATGGTGGTGCCCAGGCCCGTACCGCCGAAGCGCCGGCTCATGGAGGCGTCGGCCTGGGCGAAGGGGTCGAAGATCTTTTCCAGGCGGTCCTCGGCGATGCCGATGCCGGTGTCGTGGATGGCCAGGCGCAGGGCGCCGGGGGCTCCGTCCACCACCAGGCGCACCTGGCCACGCTCGGTGAACTTGACGGCGTTGCCCAGCAGGTTGGTGATCACCTGCTGCAGGCGCAGCGCGTCACCCTTGAAGAAGTCGCCCAGGTGCGCGGCGTACTCCAGGTGCAGCGCCAGGCCCTTCTTCTCGGCGCCCAGGCGCTGGGCCGCGCAGACCTGCTCGCAGAGCTCGCGCAGGGAAAAGTCCAGGTGCTCCAGCTCGATGGCGCCGCGATCCAGCTTGGCGGTGTCGAGGATGTCGTTGAGCAGCCCCAGCAGCGAGCGCGAGGAGTGCTGCACGGTGCGCAGGTGGCGGCGCTGGCTCTCGCTCAGCGGTGTGTCCAGCAGCAGTTCGGAGAAGCCGATGATGGCGTTCATCGGGGTGCGGATCTCGTGGCTCATGTTGGCCAGGAAGCTGCTGCGCGCCGCTGCGGCCTGTTCGGCACGATCGCGGGCGTTGCGCAGGTCCTGCTCCATGATCCGCCGGGGGGTCAGGTCGGTGGCCAGCTTGAGCACCTTGAAGGGGCGGCCGTCGGCGTCGAGGATCGGGTTGTAGGTGGCCTGGATCCACACGTCCTGGCCACCCTTGCCGAAGCGCCGGTATTCGCCGGAGCGGAACATGCCCTGGCGCAGGTCCTGCCAGAAGCGGGCATAGCGCTCGCTGGCCACCAGTTCGGGGTCGCAGAAGAGGCCGTGGTGCTGGCCGAGCAGTTCCTCGCGGGAATAGCCGAAGAGGTCGAGGAAGTTTTCGTTGACCTCCAGCACGTGGCCATCGAGGTCGTACTCGATCATCGCCATGGCCTTGCTGATGGCGTTGACCTTGCCTTCGTACTCGGCGTTGCGCAGCTTGGTCTCGGTCTGGTCCAGCAGCACGCCATCGACCCAGCGCGCCTGGCCCTGGTCGTCGAGTTCGACGCTGCCGCTTTCCCATACCCAGTGCTCCTGGCCCGCGCGGTCCAGCAGGCGGTACTCCACCACATAGCTGCGGCCCTTGCGGGCGGCGGCGTAGACCTCGTCGGCGACACGTTCGCGGTCGTCGGGGTGGGCCAGTTGCGCGAGGGTGCATCGACGGGCGATGAAGTCCTCGGCCGGCCAGCCGGTGAGGCGCTCCACCGCGTCGCTGATGAACAGGGTGGTCCAGTCGTCGTCCAGGAGGCAGCGGAAGGACACGCCGGGGATGTTGCGGATCAGCGAGCGGTACTGCTGCTCGCTGTCGCGCAAGGCGGCCTCCATGCCCTTGCGCTCGCTGATGTCGGCGACGAAGACCACGAACCAGGGCCGGCCCTCGCGGTGGGAGACGCCGAGGCTGAGGCGCACGGGGATCTCGCGGCCATCACGGGTCAGCCCGACCAGCTCCAGCTCGGAGCCGGAAAGGCGGCTCTCGCCGGTGCTGCGGTACTGCTCCAGCGCGCGTTCGAGGTCCCGTGAGTAGGCGCTGGGCAGCAGCACGCTCATGTGCTGGCCGATCAGCTCCTCGGGGCGCCAGCCGAACAGGCCGAGCACCGCGTGGTTGACCGAACGCACCACGCCTTCGTCGTCGATGGTGAAGATGGCCTCGAAGGCCGCGTCCAGCAGCGAGGACAGGTGGCTGCGCCCGGCCTCCAGCTCGCGGAACAGGTGGCGATAGCGCAGCAGGCCATTGGCGGCGCCGACGAACACGCTGAGGGAGATGGTGGCCATGGCCACGGCCAGCGCCAGGTAGAAGCTGCCGCGCACGCCCTGGGGCATGGCGAACTCCTCGGTGCCGACGAAACGCGCCGCCGCCATGCCGGTGTAGTGCATGCCGGCGATGGCGAGGCCCATCACGGTGCCGCTGACGACGATGGCCGGGACGCCGCCGAGGTGGCGGCGCAGGCCGAAGCGCACCCACAGGGCGATGATCGCCAGCACCACCGCCACCAGGATCGACAGGGCGAAGCCCCAGGGGTCGTAGCGCAGCAGCGGGGCCATCTGCATCGCCGCCATGCCGCTGTAGTGCATGGCACCGATGCCGGCCCCCACCAGCACACCGCCGCCGATGAACTGCACGGCGCTGACCTGGTTGCGCGCCAGCAGGTTCAGCGCCACCCAGGAGGCGAACAGGCTGGGCAGCACCGAGAGCACGGTGACGGCCGGGTCGTAGCGCACCGCGGCGCACAGCTGGAAGGCCAGCATGCCGATGAAGTGCATGGCCCAGACGCCACCGCCCAGGGCGGCGGCGCCGGTGATGATGGCCACCTGGCGATACAGGCGGCTGCTGCTGAGGCGCGCGACGCCGGCCAGTTGCAGGGCCATGCCGGAGGTGAAGATGGCGATCAGGACCGACAGCAGCACCATCCAGGGGTCGTGCTGGCCGAAGACCAGCAGGCTGGGCTGGTTGGCATCAAAGAAGAACGGGGACAGATCGGGCATCGAATCCGGGTCTCGCGGGCGGGGCGGGCATCTGGAGAATCAACACGCTCGCGGCCCGTCAGTCAATGTCGGGCCGGCCAGTGGATATGCGCGCATGACCGGCAAAATGCCATCATCCGCGTGCGAATGCAAAACCACCTGTCCGGCCGGTCAGGTGAAGACTTCGTCCAGCAATGCATCCATGGCCGCGAAGGCCCGACGGGCGACCCGCGGGTTGTATTCGGCGACGCCGGGGCGCTTGGCGTCGGGGTCGGTGAAGGAGTGCACGGCGCCGCCGTAGCTGAGCAGTTGCCAGTCGACACCGGCAGCACTCATCTCGGCGGCGAAGGCAGGCAGTTGCTCGCGGGGCACCAGTGGGTCGGCGGCGCCATCGAGCACCAGCACCGCGCCCTTGATGCGCCTGGCGGCAGCGGGGTCGGGCGTGTCCAGCGCGCCGTGGAAGGAGACGAAGGCCTTGAGGTCGGCCCCCGCGCGGGCCAGCTCCAGGGCACAGGTGCCACCGAAGCAGAAGCCGAAGGCGGCCTGGCGGTGAGGATCGACCCTCACCGCGTGCTGCTCGCGCAGGGCCTGCAGCGCGGCGAGCATGCGCCGGCGCAACAGCTCGCGGTCTTCCTTGAGCGGCGCCATGGCGGCCCCCGCTTCATGGGCATCGGCAGGCCGCACCCCGGCACCGTAGAGGTCGGCCAGCAGCACCACCCTCCTCTCCTCGGCCACCTGGCGCGCGGTCTGGATGGCGCTTTCGGTGATGCCGAACCAGTTGGGTGCCATCAGCAGGCCCGGCCGCGGGTCTTCGACATTGGGGTCATAGACCAGTTGCCCCTCGAAGACCTGGCCGTCGACTTCATAGCTGATGGCGTGGGCGCGGATTTGACTCATGGATCACCTCTCATCGTGGAAGGGGGACGGCCGTCCGCTCTGGCCTGGGGCTCCTGGCCCGAGCGAAGGAGCTTAGCCGTGCTCGGCGGCGAACGCACGAGCGATGATGAACGCATCGGGCCTGAAGCCGTGGGCCCGATCGCGTTCCTGCCGCCGGGACCGCGCTGCGACTTGCAGAGGCGCCATCAGATTGGCATCATGCGCCGCCGGTTTTCCGGCATCCGTGATTTCCAACCGAATTCTTCTCACAAGGAGCGTGACATGAAGGGGCCTTTCGCCGCTGTCCTTCTTTCCCTGTCCCTGCTGGGTGGTTGCGTGACCGTGCCCCAGGGCACCGACTTCCCCGCCCCCGACAAAGCTGCCAGCCCTGTCCAGCAGAGCGTCGCCCTGGCTCCGGTCGAAGTGACCGACAAGACCTTCGTCAAGTGGAATGCCGGGCAGACCCAGTCCAGCGGCATGACCCTGAGCCTGGGCAACTACCTCAAGGCCAGCAACCGCTTCAGCAACGTGCGCATGCCCGGGCAGGCCATCGCCCCGGACGACCAGGTGCTGTCGTTCAGCTTCGACACCTACAACGTCCACCGTCGCCCCTATGGCGGTTACTTCCCCTTCGCCCTCGTCACCCTGACCGGCTACATCTGGTTCGGCGGCACCTCCCACATCGACGAGTCCAACGTCAGCGGCCGCCTCCAGGTGAGCGACGCCCAGGGCAAGCTGCTCTACAGCTACCAGACCCGCCAATACGGCGAGCGCAGCATCTCGCTTTATTCCATGGGCCCGGTGAACGGCAGCCCCGAGCGCCAGAGCGCCGTTGCCGACCTGCTCGACCAATACCAATCCGATCTTGGAAAACAAAACCAATGACCCACTTCCTGCGCATCACCACCCTCTTCCTGGGCCTGGCCCTGCTCACCGGCTGCGCCGGCTTCCGTTCGGGCGAAACCGCTGACCTCGGCACCTGGCCGCAAGCCAAGGAGCAGAAGCCCTCGCTGCGCTACGTGGTGGAAGGCAAGGTCAAGATGAACGACGAAGACGGCGCCGTGCCGCCGGCCACGGTGAAAGCCTGGTCCGACATCACCGGCAAGGCCTACAAGGAATCCAACCTGTTCTCCTCGGTCAACGAAGGCTTCGGCGATGCCGACATCACCGCCGAAGTGAAGGTGACCAACGACGGCCACGGCAGCATGGCGCTGGCGATCATCAGCGGCCTGACCTTCGCGGTGCTGCCCGCCACCGCCGAGGACCGGGTGATCACCCAGACCACCTACCGCAGCCGCGACGGCAAGGTGCTGGCCGAGGTGACCAAGCAGGACAGCGTGCGCACCTGGATCCAGATCCTGTTGCTGCCCGGCGCAGTGATCGCCAACCCCTTCAGCAAGATCAACGAGATCCACTACGACAACAACAAGGCGACCATCCTCGACGCCAGCAAGAACGGCGTGTTCTGAACGCCCGCCCTGCCATGAAGAAGGCCCGCACTTGCGGGCCTTCTTCATTTGAGCGGATGAGGACTCGACAGGATGAGCACGTGCCGTAGGGTGTGCCGTGTGTTTAGCCGGGATACATGGGTAACGCTTGTCGGGGGACATGGGTAACGGGTTGCTGGTCGTTACTTCTTCTCTCTCAGGTCGAACTGGCGGATTGTCTTATGGATGAAAATCACATCGTAGACAC